>CAZTCU010000025.1:0-18018 GCA_964612235.1 uncultured Rhizobium sp. | reverse complement strand
TCGGACATGCCGCTCATTCCTTTTGCTTCGCGTGCGATCCGACGGAACACCAGTTTGCGCGCCTGAATGTCGACGCGCGAGGTTTCGTATCCGGCATCGAGCCAGACTTTGGTCATCACGCTGTTGGTTGCGTTGTTGCTCCACCACGGGCGATGGCGATAGGCCGAGGGCGGAAGCCCGGTGCCGACCACGCGCTCGATCTCCGCAAACGTCATGGGCACTTCGGACGCATGCTGGGTTTTGAGATATTGGCCCAGAAGATCATATTTGCTCATGGTACATATCCGATATGTACTTCTATAAGTAAGAAATATGTACTAACTATTCCGGCCTGTCAACCATGCGCCTCGCTCTTTTCCAGCCCGATATCGCCCCGAACGCCGGAACCCTGATCCGGCTGGGGGCATGCCTTGGCGTGGCCATCGACATCATCGAGCCCTGCGGGTTCGTTTTGAGCGACGCGCGGTTTCGGCGGGCTGGGATGGATTATCTGGAAATGGCATCCGTCACCCGGCACGTTTCATGGGAGGCGTTCCGGGGTGCGCTTAACGGACGCCTTGTGCTTTTAACCTCGAAAGGTAGCGATCCTTACACGGGATTTTCCTTCAAGCCTGAGGACACGCTGTTGCTGGGGCGCGAAAGTGCCGGAGTGCCGGACGAGGTTCATGCGAGCGCGGATGCGCGCCTGCGCATTCCGTTGAAGCCCGGTTTGCGCTCGCTCAATGTGGCGCTGGCCGGAGCGATGGTATTGGGCGAAGCGTTACGTCAGACAAAGGGTTTTCCGTGACCGCGCCACCGCCCGACGACCGCAAGGCTTTCGCCCGCGCCTGGTTCGAGGATCTGCGCGATCTGATCTGCGCGGAATTCGAAAAGATCGAAGACGAATATCAAGGGCAGTTAAGCCATCTTCCGCCGGGGCGTTTCGAACGCAAGGCGTGGACGCGCCCGTCCGAAGACGGCGCGGATGCGGGCGGCGGCGTGATGAGCATCCTGCGCGGGCGCGTGTTCGAGAAGGTCGGCGTCAACGTATCGACCGTGTATGGATCGTTTTCGCCGGAATTCGCCAAAACGATTCCGGGCGCGGAGACCGATCCGCGCTTCTGGGCGAGCGGCATTTCGCTTGTGGCGCATATGCACAACGCGCATGTGCCGGCAGTACATATGAACACGCGCCACATCGTGACGACGCAAGGATGGTTCGGCGGCGGCACCGACCTGACGCCGATGTATCCCAACGAGGAAGATGCCCGCACCTTTCATGCAGCACTCGAAACCGCCTGCTGCCAGCACGACCCCGGTTACTACAAACGGTTCAGGGAATGGTGCGACGAATATTTCTATCTGCCGCACCGAAACGAGGCGCGCGGGGCGGGCGGGATCTTCTATGACAGGCTTAACACGGGCGACTGGGACGCCGATTTCGCCTTTACCCGCGACGTGGGACTCGCATTTCTGCAGGTCTATCCCCAAATCGTAAGACGGCGGATGCACCAGGGCTGGACGGCCGCCGACCGGGACGCACAGCTGGTGCGCCGTGGCCGCTATGTGGAGTTCAACCTGCTGTACGACCGCGGGACCCAGTTTGGGCTGAAAACGGGGGGCAATGTGGAAGCCATACTGATGTCGCTGCCGCCCGAAGCGCGGTGGCCGTAAATGGTTCTCGACCCGGCGTATTTCGCCCTTCTGCAAGTCATCCTGATCGACATCGTATTGGCCGGCGACAACGCCGTGGTGATCGGCATGGCGGCGGCGCATGTGCCGAAGGATCACCGCGCACGGGTCATCTTCTGGGGGCTGGTCGCGGCCGTGGTGCTGCGCATCGCGCTGGCATCGGTCACCACCGTCCTGCTCAACGTCATCGGGTTGATGCTGGCGGGCGGCGTTCTGCTTCTGTGGGTGGCGTGGCGGCTTTATCGCGACCTGCGCGCGCACCATGGCGGGCCGGCCGAAGAGATCGACGAGGAAAAACTGGCGACGATAGGACACAAGAGCGTCCGTCAGGCGATCATCCAGATTACGCTCGCCGATCTTTCCATGTCGCTCGACAACGTGCTGGCGGTGGCGGGCGCCGCGATGCACCACGTCTGGGTTCTCGCTGTGGGGTTGGTGCTGTCGGTTGCGTTGATGGGCGCGGCGGCGAATTTCATCGCCAATATTCTCGACCGGCACCGCTGGATCGGATATGCGGGGCTTATTCTCGTGGTTTATGTTGCCTGCTCGATGATCTGGCACGGCGGCAATTCCGTGGTCGACGCGGTGACTTGAACTCCTGAGGTCCGGGGGCATGCAGCGAAGATTTTTGTTCGTCACGCTGGCCGTGACGGCTGTCATCCTGCACGGATCGCTTTATCCGTACGACTTCCACGTTCCGCCGGACTCCGCCGGCCCGCTCATGGCGCTGGTGCGAAGCTGGGGAGCGCGGCCCGATAGTTTCGGCGAGATGCTCGCGAACATTCTGCTGTATGTGCCGTTCGGCTTATTCACGGCACTGGCCATTGGCGGGCGCCAGCGGCTGCTTATCGTGACCTTGCTGGGCCTTGTGCTCTCTACGACCGTCGAACTCGCGCAATTCTACGATGCCGGCCGCATCACCAGCCTGACGGATGTCTGTCTCAATACGTTCGGCACGGCGCTTGGTGCGTTGGCGGCAATCGCCGTTCGCATTCCGTTTGGTCTGCCGGTGTTCAAAGCGCCGTTGGCGCGGCCTGTGCCGTTCATCCTTTTGATCGCAATGTTCGGTTATCGCCTGTATCCGTATGTGCCGACCGTCGATCTGCACAAATATTGGCACAGCGTGAAGCCGCTCCTGTTTCACCCGGCCATCGGTTCGCTCGACATATTCCGATATTTCGCGCTCTGGCTCACGATCTGCTTCCTGACGACGGATGCCGTGGGCCGTGCGCGGTCGTGGTTTTTTATCTTGTGTGTTGGCGCGGTCGTGTTTGCGGGCAAGATCGGGATCGTCAATCAGGCGCTGTCGCTTGCCGAAGTTATCGGCGCGGCGTTGGCGGTTCTGCTTTGGCTGGCAGTGCTGCAACGCATGTCGCGGGCGGCAGTCATCGTCGCGCTGGTCCTTTGTGCGATGATCATACTTGTGCGGCTTGAGCCCTTCGCGTTCCAGGCAATTCCCGGACGCTTCGGCTGGTTGCCGTTCCGGGGCTTTTTGAACGGATCGCTCGCCGTCAACGTGCAGTCGTTGTTCGAAAAAGCGTTTCTTTACGGAAGCCTGGTGTGGATCGCCGGCAGAGCGGGGATGAATTTGCGGGCCGCAACCATCGCCGTCGCCTTGCTGGTCCTGATGACGAGCATTGTGGAAATCTTCCTGCCGGGACGCTCGGCGGAGATCACCGACGCGCTCATAGCGCTTCTGATGGGCGTGATTTTCATCGCCCTGGCGGGAACCGCTTACGTCGCCGATCGCGGATCGTCGCGTTCGAGACAAAACGTCAAACGATCTTCACCAGCACAGCCGTCGCGTCGTCGCTTTTCTTGAAGCGCGGATATTTGCGGCCTTCGGGGTCGGCATTCTCGATCTCGCGGATTTCGTTGTAGAGCGCGCGCAAGCCTTTGGACGACGCGGCTTCGAGCAAACCGTCCGCATCGTAGCGGTCATAGTCGCTGGCGAGCGCGAGGAATCCGTCCGAGACCAGCAGGACGCGAGTGTCGCGCGGAGCAGCAAAAGCGAGGCTTTGCGCATAATCGGCGCAGCGCACATCGGGGCTGAAGGCCCAGCTTCCCTCCACCGTGTTGACGCGATTGCGCGCAGCCCTGAGCGCGGGGAGATATTCGGCGCGGTTCACACCGGCCGCAGGCGCGAGATTGCGGGCGGCGGCGAGCTTTACGACATGGGCTGCTTCGGCGGCGCGCTTGTCGAGCGCATCGCCGACGATACGTGCAGGTTCGCCCGGTGCTTTCACCAGCGCCGCGCAGTCGCCGAACCACAAGGCTTCAATGCCGTTCTTCCGCGCGGAAACGAACATCGTCGAGGCGAAGGGGATTTCGTAGGTCTCGGCGGGCGGGCGCCGGCGCAGTTCGAGGAATTGCTTTTCGGCATCGGCTGCCGCGCGGCGCAGGATCTCACGCGGGGAAAGATTTGGGGCTTCGTGCAGGATCAAGCCTTCGGCGCCTCGGCGGGCGATCCAGGCGGCGTCGCTGTCGACCGGCAATATCTGTTCGCCCAAGCCGGTTGCGCCGTCGAACACGGCGGCGAGCGTTTCGGAATGACAGAACGCATCGTCATTGGGCTTTGCCGGATTGCCCGGCAGGCTCAGCATGTCGAGAACGTCGAACATCAATAGGCGGTCGCCTGCACCACCGCCTTCAGGCGTTCGGCGAGCGAGAATTCGTCGTCGGTGAAATCGGAGTCGATCCACCAATCCTCGACTTCGGCGAGGATGCGGCCCACCAGCGGGCCTTCCGGCACGCCCGCGTTCATCACCTCGCGGCCCGTCAGCGGAAATTCGGGGCGATCCCACGCATCGGCGACGGCGAGCAATGCGCGCCACTGGACGGCATTTGAATCTTTTGGATCTTCGGCCCAGCGCAGGGTCGCGCGATCTTTAAAGGCTTTGGGACCGAGACGATAAAGAAGTTTGCGCACTTCCTTGATCGAGAGATAGGAGACGATCCTGTCTTTCCCTCCCAAGACGTCTTCGAGGCGCGTGCGGTCGGCGTTGGAGAGCTTGAAGCGGTCGGCAACCGCATTCGCGCTCGTCGCATCGGGGAGAAGCGATGCGAGACGCAGAATCGGATCGGGCGTGAAGAAATTGTTGGCGTCGATCTGCGCGAGACGTTCGAGGCGCGGGATCAGGAGATTGCCGGGCAGGATCTCGCCAAGGATGCCGGACGAGGCCATCAAACGCAGCACCGGCACGGGATTCTCGGCTTCGAGCAGGCGCAGCATTTCCTTTGAAATGCGTTCGCCGGAGAGTTGGGCGATGCCGGCTTTTTCGGCGGCGGCGGCGTGCAAAGCATCCTTGTCGATTTCGCCTTTGCCATACCAGGCGTGGAAGCGGAACAGGCGCAGGATGCGCAGGTAATCTTCGCGGATGCGTGTCGTCGCGTCGCCGACGAAGCGCACCCTGCCCGCTTCGAGATCGGCGATGCCGCCGAAATAATCGAAGATCTCGCCGTCGGCCGAGGCATAGAGCGCGTTCATCGTGAAATCGCGCCGCGCGGCGTCTTCCTTCCAATCGGTGGTGAAAGCGACCGTGGCTCTGCGTCCGTCGGTGGCGACGTCGCGGCGCAGGGTCGTCACTTCGAAGGATTTGCCGTTCGCAATCGCCGTGACCGTGCCGTGTTCGATGCCGGTGGGGACGGCCCCCAGTTTTGCGGCCTGCAAGCGTTTGATCACTTCATCGGGGGTGAGCGGCGTGGCGATATCGACGTCGCTCACCGATTGACGCAGCAGCGCGTTGCGCACCGCGCCGCCGACGAAGCGCGCGTCGCCGCCGAGCGCGTTCATCACACTTTGCGTTTCCGGGGCGCGCATCCAGCTTTCGAATTTGGGATCGAGGCGTTTCATCTCACGGATTCTTCTCGATGTGCCCGGGGACGATCTTCCCGTCCACCACATGGGGCGGAATATACACCCCTTTGGTGCTGTCGCCTTCCGTCAGGCCGAGCACGAGGAAGCTCAGGATCACCAGCGAAAGACCGGCGATGAACAAGGGCGTCCAGGGTGTTTGCGGGCGCACCGCGTTGGGGCGCCAGCGCAGCAGAAGCAGGTAAAGCCCGTAAAGCGCAAAGGGCAGAAGAAAGAGCGCCAGCCGCGTAAGCACAATGCGGATCATCGCGAAAACCGTTCGGCGAAATTGACGATCATGGCGGCGGTTGCCCCCCAGATGCGATGGCCCGCATAGTGATAGGTATAATAAGTGCGCTTGTGACCCTGCCATTGGCCGTGGCCCTGCTCGCGGTTCTTCGCGTCCAGCAGGAAGGCGAGCGGGACTTCGAAGATGCGTTCGACTTCCGCCGCGCCGGGGCGCAGCGCGAAACCTTCGCTCAACACGCCCACCACGGGCAGGATCGCGTAACCGCTGCCGGTTTCATAAGTGTCGAGGAAGCCCGCGACGGTGACGAAAGTCGGTTCGATACCGGTCTCTTCATGGGTTTCGCGCAAGGCGGTTTGCACGAGAGAGACATCGGTGTCGTCGGCGCGGCCGCCGGGGAAACTTACCTGGCCTGCGTGGCGCGTGAGGTGGCGGCTTCGTTCGGTGAACAGCACGCGCGGCGTGGTGCCTGATATGATGGGCATCAGCACGGCAGCGGGTTGAAGCTGACGTTCCTCTTTCGGCCGCATCGAGGGATTGAGATCGAAATCGCCCCGTTTGGGAATGAGCGGAAGCGGCGGCGCCTCCTTCAACAGGGCCGAACGCAATGAATCGGTTTCACCGAGTTCGAGCTCGGCGATCAGATGATGAGGTGGCGTCTCGCGAACGTTCATTCGGGCTTGCCGATCGCGAAGAACCTGCCCTCGCTCCAGACGCCGAGGCGATCGCCCTTTTCTTCCGGCACGGCGATGTCGGCCATCTGGTAGAACACCGCGCGCGAGATACGCGCTTCGAGGCCTTTGCGGACGTGAACGTAGGGCGCGGGCTCCTGCGTTTGCGGATCGGTTTCGACGCGGACGGGATTTTCGGCACTGGCGATCACTTCGTCGCCGACATTGGTGGTGAAGCACAGACGTTGATCCTTCCCCTCGCCTTCCACATCCATCAGAACGGCCAGGAACGGCGCGTCGTCCACCGTGATGCGCATCTTCTCCGCCGGCGTGACGAGAACGTAACCGTCGGGGTCTTTGCGCAGGATGGTCGAGAACAGGCGCACCAGCTCGCGACGGCCGATGGGGCTGCCCTGATGATACCAGGTGCCGTCGCGCGCGATCCGCATGTCGATCTCGCCGCAATGGGCGGGGTTCCATTTCTCCACCGGCGGCAGCTTGCGGCCCGCGGCGGTTTCCCGCTGCAGGCTCGCCAATCCGAGTGGTAAATCCTGTGTCATCATTCCGCCGAACTTGCCTAAGACCTTGTTTTCCACGCCTCACGGCGTTGTGCGGGTGTCGCGGTTGCGCGTTACCATGCCAGATGCGACATAGCGAGCAGGCCCCTTATGGTAGGCTTGGGGGCCAGAACCGGCAAGAATCGCGGACCATGAGCGAAACATTGACCTCCGAACCGTTGAAAGGGCCCGCCGTCGCAGACGCCGAACGTGCCGCCGCCACATTCGCGCGCGTGCGCGAAGGCATCGGGCGCACGATCTTCGGCCAGCGCGAGGTGATCGACCAATCGCTGATCACGCTTCTGTCGGGCGGACACGGCTTGCTGATCGGCGTGCCGGGATTGGCCAAGACGCGGCTGGTGGAAGCGCTGGGCGTGGTGCTGGGCCTCGACTGGAAGCGCATCCAGTTCACGCCGGATTTGATGCCGGCGGACATCATAGGCTCGGAAGTGCTGGATGACGCGAACGGCACGCGCGAATTCCGATTCATTCGCGGGCCGGTGTTCGCACAGTTGCTGATGGCCGATGAAATCAACCGCGCCTCTCCGCGCACGCAATCGGCATTGCTTCAGGCAATGCAGGAACGCCATGTGACGGTGGCGGGCGCGCGCAACGATTTGCCCAAGCCGTTTCATGTCATCGCGACGCAAAATCCGCTGGAGCAGGAAGGCACCTATCCGCTGCCCGAAGCGCAGCTCGACCGTTTCCTTTTGCAGATCGACGTCGGCTATCCGGATGAAGACGCCGAACGCAAGATGCTGCTCGCCACCACCTTCGGCGAAGAGGACGGAATCTCGACCATCTGCGGACCGAACGATCTGATCGAAGCGCAGAAGATCGTGCGCCGTTTGCCGGTGGGCGAGAAGGTTGTCGATGCGATTTTGAAGCTCGTACGGTCTGCGCGGCCGGGCGAGACGAATGCGGGGGACTTGCGCGACTTCATCGCGTGGGGCCCGGGACCGCGCGCGAGCCAGGCTTTCATGCTGGCGGTGCGCGCACGCGCGCTGCTCGACGGACGCTTTGCGCCCAGCGTGGAAGACGTGATCGCGCTGGCGCATCCCGTTCTCAAACATCGCATGGCGCTGAATTTCACGGCGCGCGCGGAAGGCACCACGATCACGGGCGTCATCGACCGCTTATGCCAGAGCCTCTGACGGATCGGGTTTCGCAATCTTCCATCCTGCGCGGAAAGGCGGAGCGGGCCGCAGGCGCCTTGCCGCCGCTGCTCGTCGCCGCCGAACGGTTGGCTTCGACCGTGGCGCTTGGTGTGCATGGGCGGCGCAAGGCGGGCATGGGCGAGACGTTCTGGCAATTCCGCCGCTATCGCCAGGAAGATCCGGCCAGCGCCATCGATTGGCGGCAATCGGCGAAATCGCAGCACCTGTTCGTGCGCGAGCGCGAATGGGAAGCGGCGGAAGCCGTCTGGTTCTGGCGCGACGGATCGGCGGGGATGCGGTTTTCATCCGACGCGCAGATAGAGACCAAGGTGGAGCGCGCTAGTTTGCTGGCGCTGGCGTTGTCGTCGCTGCTGGTGCGCGGCGGAGAACGCATCGCGCTTCTGGGCGAAGGGCGCTTGCCGTCGAGCGGGCGGGCGACGCTCAATCGGATCGGGCATTTGCTGGCGGAGCAGTCTTTGGACGATGCGCTGCCGCCGGATGCGCGGATGACGCGCAACGGGCATTTCGTGTGGCTGAGCGATTTTCTTTCGCCGCTGCCCGAAATCGAGAAAGTGTTGCGGCGGCTGGCGAGCAACGGATTGCACGCCCATCTCGTTCACATCGTCGATCCGGCGGAAGAGGATTTTCCGTTCACGGGCCGCACGCGGTTCGAGACGGTGGACGGGGGCCTGAAGGAAATCTTTGGGCGCGCGGAAAGCGTGCGCGGAGAATATCGCGCCAGGTTCAAGGCGCATTCGGACAGCATTTCCGACCTGGCGCGGCGGCTGGGCTTTTTCTATCTCACCCATCGCACCGATCACCGGCCGGAACTTGCGCTGGTCGCGCTTTATGCGGCGCTAGGCGGGCCGCGCGCGATGCTCGTGCCGGGGTGAGACGATGAACTGGCTCGGCAATATCAGTTTCGGTGCGCCGCTGATTCTGGCCGCACTCGCAGCCCTGCCGGTGATCTTCTGGCTGTTGCGCGTGACGCCGCCTGTGCCGCGTCGCGTGGTGTTTCCGCCGCTGCGGTTGCTGCTGGGACTTTCCGCGACGGAAGAAACGCCCGCACGCACGCCGCTATGGCTGCTGCTGTTCCGGTTGCTGATTGCGGCGCTGGTGATTTTTGCGCTGGCGGAACCGATGATCGGGGAAACCAAGACGGCGCGCACAACGGGACCGCTGGTGCTGTTCGTCGACAACGACTGGATGGCGGCCCATGACTGGAAAGCACGCGACGATGCGATGACCGAAGCGTTGCGCGCGGCTTCGCGGGACGGGCGGCCTGTCGCCATCGTGGCGACGGCGGATGCGACGCAAAACATTTCCCTGTTGAATGCGGGACAGGCGGCGCGTTCCGCGCACAGCATGGTGCCGCAAGCCTGGGCGCCGAACCGGATGGCGGCGCTGTCGGCGTTGAAGAAAGTGAAGTTCGCGTCGAAGCCCGATATCGTTTGGTTGAGCGACGGGCTCGATCACAACGATCAGCAATCGGTGGCCGCGGGACTTTCGACAATCGGCAATCTCACCGTGATGGCGGATGGGCCGGGGCAAGGCGCGATGGCGCTGCTGCCGCCGCAGAACGGAACGGATGGATTCACGGTGAAGGGCGACCGTCTTTCGTCGTTGAGCGAACGCACCGTCGAGATCGAGGCGCTGGGACAGCATTCGGAAGTGTTGTCGACGGCGCATATGGCTTTCGCGCGCGGCAAGACGGAAAGCTCCGTCAAACTTCCCCTGCCATTGGAGATGCGCAACCGGACGGCGCGCATCGTGGTGGCCAATGAAAATTCCGCGGGCTCGGTGCAGCTTCTCGATGCGAGCAATCGCAGGCGCTCGGTGGGGCTGGTGTCGGCCAGCAGTTCGGAGAACCAGCAGCCGCTTCTTTCCGACGTGTTCTATCTGCAGCGCGCGCTTTCGCCTTATGCCGACCTGACCAAAGGCTCCATCGACACGGCGCTGTCGCGCGGGGTTTCGGTGCTGATGCTGGCCGATATCGGCAAGATAACCGGTTCCGATCACGACAAGGTGGCGAAGTTCGTGGAGAGCGGCGGCGTGCTGGTGCGGTTTGCGGGCGCGCGCATGACCGATGGGGCCGACGATCTTGTTCCCGTACGCTTGCGCGGCGGCGGGCGTTATCTCGACGGCGCGCTCGCCTGGGCGGAGCCACAGCATCTGGCGCCGTTCCCCGACGCAAGCCCGTTCAACGGGATCTCCATTCCGGGCGAAGTGACGATCTCGCGGCAGATATTGGCCGAGCCTTCGGTGGAACTGGGGCCACGCACCTGGGCGCGACTGGCGGACGGCACGCCGCTTGTGACGGCGGCGCAGCGCGGCAAGGGATGGATCGTTCTGTTTCATGTGACGGCGAGCCCTGCCTGGTCTTCGCTGCCGCTGTCGGGGCTTTATGTCGACATGCTGCGGCGTTTGCTGGAATTGGCGAACGGATCGCGACCTGCGGCGGTGGGCGCGAACGTTTCGCTGGCGCCTGCGCAGGTGCTGGACGGGTTCGGACGCTTGCAGAAAGCGCCCGCGGAGGCGTTTCCGTTGCGCGGCAACCAAATTGGGAAGGTGAAACCATCACCTGCGCATCCGCCGGGCTATTACGGCAGCGAAGGGGCGGAAGTGGCGCTGAATGCGGTGGGCGGCGATTTCTCATTTGATCCGCTCGATCTTCCAGGACAGCACATCGAATATTATGCGGCGAGCAACGCGCTTTCGCTGGGCGCGCCGTTGCTGGCGATTGCGTTCGCGCTGCTGCTGATCGACGCTTTCGTTTCGCTTTGGTTGCGCGGGCTGTTGACGGTGCCGCGCGGAATGCTGGCGCGGGCGGCGCCGGTGTTGCTGTTCTTCGTTCTGCTTGTGCCGCAGGCGCGCGCGGACGATGCGTTCGACATGAAGGCGGCGCTCGACACGCGGCTGGCTTATGTGAAGACGGGATTGTCCGACGTCGACAATATGAGTCATGCCGGGCTTGTGGGGCTCGACGTGGCGTTGACGCAGCGCACATCCTACGAACCCCAAGACCCGATGGGTGTGGATCTGGAGAAGGACGATCTCAGCTTCTTTCCCCTGCTCTACTGGCCGATGGACCCGCGCGAGAAGGATCTGTCGCCGCACGTCATCTCCAAGCTGACCGAATATATGAAGAACGGCGGCACGATCCTGTTCGATACGCGCGACCTGACATTGGGCGCGGTGCGGGGGCCGCAATCGCCGGGCGAACAGACGTTACGGCGGATCGCGGCGAAGCTCGACTTGCCGCCGCTCGAACCCATTCCGCCGGATCATGTGCTGACGAAGGCGTTTTATCTGCTGCAGAGTTTTCCCGGGCGTTGGGACGGCGGGAAAGTTTGGGTGGAGAAGCTGCCGCCTGCCGATCCCGATGCGGGGCCCTCGCCCGCGCGTGGCGGTGACGGCGTTTCGCCTGTTATCATCGGCGGCAATGACTGGGCGGCGGCGTGGGCTGTCGATCAGCAGGGGCGTCCGCTGGTGGCGGTGGTGCCGGGCGGCGAGCACCAGCGCGAGATGGCCTATCGGTTTGGCGTGAACGTGGTGATGTATGCGTTCACGGGCAATTACAAAACCGATCAGGTGCATGTGCCCGCGCTTCTCGAACGGCTTGGGCAATGAGCTACAGCTCCATATTGGGATATGCTGTCGACTTCGCGCCGCATGTGCCGATGTGGCTTTTGTGGGCGTTCGGCGGGCTTGCCGTTGTCGTCACACTCTATGCGTTCCTGCAACGTGCGCGCGGAGCATGGGCGCGGGGAATCGCGTTTGCGATCGTGCTGCTCGCGCTTGCCAATCCGCTGATCGTGCATGAGACGCGCGAACCGCTTTCCGATGTGGTGGCGCTTGTCATCGACAAATCGCAGAGCATGGGCGTCAACACGCGCACAGCCGACGCGGCGCGCGCGGCGGACGCCATTCGCAAGGAATTGAAACGCGAAAAGAACCTGGAGGTGCGCGAAGCCGAGATCGTCACCCGCACGACCGGTGACGACAGCGGCACAGAAGCCTTCGCGGCGATCAACCAGGCGTTGGCCGACGTGCCGCCGGAACGGGTGGCGGGCGCGATATTGCTGACCGACGGTGAAGTGCACGACGCGCCACCGCCCAAGAAGGTTGCGCTTCATGCGCCCTTGCAGGCGCTCATCGTGGGCAAGCGCAACGAGAAGGACCGCAAGCTGACGGTGGTGAGCGCGGCGCGTTACGCCATCGTGGGGCAGCCAGCGGTGATTACGGTGCGCGTCGACGATTTCGGATCGGAAGCCAAGGGCGACGCCACGGTGCATTTGCGCGTGGATGGCGCGGACAAGGGCGTGCGCGAGGTGCCGCTGGGCAAGGAGACGCCCATTCCGGTGCTGGTGGCCCATGGCGGCGAGAACGTCGTCGAGATCGAAGCGGCGCCGGGACCATCCGAGCTGACTTTGGAAAACAATCGCGCGGTGGCCACGATTTCCGGCGTGCGCGACCGGTTGCGGGTGATGCTTGTTTCCGGCGAGCCGCATGCGGGCGAGCGCGTGTGGCGCAATCTGTTGAAGGCCGATCCTTCGGTCGATCTGGTTCACTTCACCATCCTGCGCCCGCCGGACAAGCAGGATGCGACGCCTATCGACGAGCTTTCGCTGATCGCGTTTCCGACGCGGCAATTGTTCGACGAGAAACTGGCGTCGTTCGATCTGGTGATCTTCGACCGTTACAGCGAGCGTGGGATTCTGCCGCTCGCCTATTACGAGAATCTCGCGAGCTATGTGGAGAATGGTGGCGCTTTGCTGGTTTCGGCGGGCCCGGAATATGCGCAGGAGATGAGCATCTATCGCACGCCGCTGGCCGCCGTTCTGCCCGCGCAACCGACCGGCGATGTGGTGAGCCAAGGCTACAAGCCGATGGTGACGCCAACGGGATTTGCACATCCGGTGACGCGCGACCTGCCGGGTGAGAACACTGGAAACACGCCGCCGACATGGGGGCGCTGGTTCCGGCTGATCGGATCGGAAAAGGTTTCCGGCGAAACCGTGATGAGCGGGCCGGGCGACAAGCCGCTTCTGGTGCTCGATCACATCGGCAAGGGGCGCGTGGCGGAATTGCTTTCGGATCAGCCATGGCTATGGGCGCGCGGTTTCGAAGGCGGCGGACCGCAGGCCGAACTGCTGCGGCGGCTGGCGCACTGGTTGATGAAAGAACCGGAGCTTGAGGAAGAACGGCTTTCGGCGAGCATCGCGGACGGCAAGATCACGGTTGAGCGGCGCTCGATGGCGCAGAACGTGGCGCCGGTTTCGTTGACGATGCCGTCCGGAAAAAGATCGAAGCTGATGTTGGCGAAGATCGAGCCCGGTATCTGGCGCGCGACGGCGGATGCGAACGAATTGGGACTTTATCGCCTGACGGACGGCAAGCTGACGGCGGTGACGGCTGCCGGGCCGCTCAATCCGAAGGAAGTCGCCGATATGCGCGCGACCGATGCCATTCTCGATGCGCCAGCGGAAGCGACGGGCGGGTCGGTGCATTGGCTGGCGGACGGATTGCCGGATATCCGCCGCGTGACGCCCGACAGCCGCACCTTCGGCGGCGACTGGATCGGATTGCGGGCGAATGGCGCTTATCGCGTGACGTCGGTGGAACAGCAGGCGCTGCTGCCGCCATGGCTTGCGGTGATCCTGCTGGTGGGGACGGTGTTGTTCGCCTGGCGGATGGAAGGGCGATAACACCAATCTTACCTCCCCTCGTGGAGAGGTGAGAAGGAAATCAGGCCAATGCGGTGCTGTCCGCGCAGACGGGGTTGTCAATGTGCGGGCGGCAGACGTCGCCGGTGAGGTTTTCGAGCGGCGCGCCGTTGAGTGCGAGGCCCAGGATGCGTGCGGGGTTCACCGGGCCGGGAAAGCGAATACGCCCGGGGGCGATGGGTGCGAAACCGACGCGCGCGTAATAGGGCGCATCGCCGACGAGGATGATCGCGGTGTGGCCGCGCTTCCTTGCTTCCTCGATGCCTCTGTTCATCAGGGAGATGCCGATGCCGCGTCCGCGCTGATCGGATTGCACGGCGAGCGGGCCTAACAGCAATGTCGGTACGCCGCCCACGCTGACCGGCCAGAAGCGGATGGAGCCGCGCAGGATATTGTCTTCGATGGCGACGAAGCTGAGCGCGGTTTCGCAAGACACGCCATCGCGCAACCTGTAGGCGGATTTGGCGAAGCGGCCGGGCCCGAAACTGGCGGCGTTCAACACCTCGATGGCGCCGGCGTCTTCCGCCCGTTCGGGCCGAATGTCCCACATAGTCCAAACGCCTCTTTTATCGGGCGCGCGCGGCTTGCTAGGCTGGCGGCAGACAAAACCGAAATGGAGGTAAACTTGGGCGTTCTGGAAGGCAAGGTCGTTCTGGTCACGGGCGGTGCGAACGGCATCGGTAAGGAATGCGCCCTTCTGGCGGCGCGCGAAGGCGCGAAGGTCGTGGTCAACGATCTGGGCGGTGGTGCAGCCGGCGGCGATGCCGGTTCGGCGGGGCCTGCGGAAGCCGTGGCCGAGGAAATCCGCAAAGCGGGCGGGCAGGCCGTTTCCAATTCCGACAGCGTGTCGAGCCGTCAGGGCGTGGCGCGCATGTTCGAGCAGGCGATGGACACCTATAAAGGCCTGCACGCCGTCATCAATCCGGCGGGCATCCTTCGGGACAAGATGTTCCACAAGATGACCGATGAGGAGTGGGACATCGTCATCGACGTGCATCTGAACGGCACCTATAACGTCACGCACGCAGCCATCAATCATTTCCGCGAGCAGGAAGAAGGATCGTTCGTCCTGTTCACCTCGACTTCCGGCCTGATCGGAAATGTCGGGCAGGCGAATTATGCGGCGGCGAAGATGGGCATCGTCGGCATGTCGCGCATCATCGCGATGGAAGGCGTGCAGAAGAACGTGCGCTCCAACGTGATCGCGCCGTTCGCGTGGTCGCGCATGATCGCAACCATTCCGATAAAGGACGAGGCGTCCGCCAAGCGTGTCGAGCGCATGAAGAATTATATGCGAGCGGATCAGGTGGCGCAGCTTGCCGTCTCGCTGGCGTCGCCTGTGTGCAAGGACGTTTCGGGGCAGATCTTCGTGGCGCGCGGCAACGAGATCTTCCTGATGAGCCAGCCCCGGCCCATTCGCGGACTGGCCAAGATCGAAGGCTGGACGCCGCAGACCATCGCGGAACATTGCATGCCGGCGTTGAAGCCGAGCTTCCATGACCTGGGCGCGACGACCAGCGTGTTTGGTTGGGATCCGGTGTGATGACTGTCCTCCCCCGCTCGCGGGGGAGGAAATTACCAATAGCCGCTTTTTTCTTTTCCGGTTGCGCGTTCTTCGAAGCGGCGTAGTGGACCGCGGCCGATGCCTTTTGGGGGTGCATTCAGCGGGAAAAATTCGGCTTCGGCGATTTCGAGGTTCGGTTTGAAATCGAAGGCCGCGCCTTTGATGTGGAACAGCGCGATGACGTTTGTCGTCCAGAAATGCTTGCGGGTGTAGAGGCCAAAGAGTTCGCACGTCGCGAAACCTTGAAGGCCGATCTCTTCCTTCAGTTCGCGCGTCACCGCGTCCAACGCCGGTTCGCCGCGGTTGACGCCGCCGCCGGGGAAAAACCAGCCGGGCATGTAGGTGTGGCGGACCAGAAGCAGCCTGCCCTCGCTGTCCTCGATCATGGCATGGGCGCCGTACGCGACCGGCGCGATCACGGCTTGTGCCGCAAGCCGGGCGGCCAGCGCCATGTTTTGCACAAGGGAACGCTCCCGTAAGGGATTGGTAACCATGGGACTTCTACTCTCGCGCTGCTTGCAGAGGCCGGGACGCACCATCTTTGGGCGGCCTTCCGTTTCACTTCAAGCGCGGCGCAGGGGCAAATCCTGGCGGAAGGGTCGCATGTCGGGGAAGCAGTTCGATTATCTCAAGGCCCTCGTGGTCGAAGACAATCCCCATATGCGCGAATTGCTGCGCACGCTTCTCAACGCGCTCGGCATCAAGCAGGTGTTCGAGGCAGCCGACGGCACCGAGGCCTTCGTGCAGCTTTGCGAGCACAAGCCCGATTTCGTGCTGACCGACCTTTCGATGGCGCCGATGGACGGGATCGAGTTCACCAAGCTCGTGCGCAGTTCGGAAGACGTGCCCAACCCCTACGTTCCGATCGTCATGGTGACCGGACACACCGAACGCCATCGCATCGAGACGGCGCGCGATGCGGGCGTGACCGAGATCATTGCCAAACCGATCACCGTGCAGGGGCTTTTCAGCCGCGTGGCCGAGATCGTCGAGCGGCCGCGGCCGTTCGTACGGGCGGAGGAATTCTTCGGCCCCGATCGACGCCGTCGCGCCAAACGCGAATTCAAAGGCCCGTTCCGCCGCCACGATGACGAAGTCGAACTGAGATGAACGCGAGCCTCCAGCCAAAGCCGGACGCCAAACGCCTTCCCAGCGGCGCGGAAATGATCGCGGCGAATGCCTATCCGGCGGTCATGCCGAAGAGCGAGGCCTCGCGGTTCATCGCCAACCTCAAGAGCGAGGAAACCGGCAAGCGCGCCGAGGAGACTATCGCGGCGTCGCGCAACGTGATGCGCGACGCGGTGGAAGCTTATGTTCGCGCGCTGGACGAAGCTTCGCGCAAGCACGACGTGAGCGCGATGTTCGCGCAGGCCCATGAAATCCGCGGGCTTGCCGAAACGGCGGGGCTGGGCGTCGCAGGACGTATGGCCAACGGACTTTGTCTTTATTTCGATGCGCTGGACGGCAAACCGGCGGACAAGGACACCGTGCGGCTGCATGTCGAAGCGATCCAGCGCGTGGTGAGCGGCGAGGACGAAGGCGCGATTGCCAATGTCGTGGCCGAGGAACTGACCTCGCTGGTGATCCGCAAGCTCGGTGAAACCAGGGCGCTGGGTTTGCCCGGGTAAACCATCGGGGCCGAATAAACCATCCGGTAAGAATTGGACCAAGCGGGAAGCGGCTTTCGCCCTGCCTTTATCGGTTTTTAAGCCCTTTCCTTAATAGTGACGCTTCAATGCGTGTGCCGATCCGGTGCGCGCCAGCGCGGGCGTTTTCATGCTTCAGATCGGCGGCCTTGTCGTCTTGTTCGGTGCGGTGTTCGGCGGCTATCTCATGTCGGGCGGCTCGCTGGGCGTGGTGCTGGAAGCCCTGCCGCACGAAATGCTGACCATCTTCGGGGCGGCGCTTGCCGCGCTTCTGATTGGCGGCTCGCTATATCAGGTGAAGAAGATCGGCGGCGAGCTGGGCAAGATCGTTTCCGGCCCGCGCTGGAAGCATAACGACTTCACCGATCTGTTGTGCCTTCTCTATCTGCTCACCAAGACGATGAAGTCGAAGGGCCTGATCGCGCTCGAAGCGCATATCGAAAAGCCCGAAGAGTCTTCGATCTTCAAACGCTATCCGCGCATCACCAAGGATCATTTCGCGCTTGCCTTCATCTGCGACACGCTGCGCATGATGACCATGAGCCTCGAAGACCCGCACCAGGTCGAGGCGGCGATGGAAAAGCAGTTGGAGAAACATCACCACGAGGCGCTGGGGCCCGCGACCGCGCTTCAGAGCATGGCCGATGCGTTGCCCGCGCTTGGTATCGTCGCCGCCGTGTTGGGAGTGATCAAGACCATGGGCGCGATTTCCGAGCCGCCGGAAGTTCTGGGCCGCATGATCGGTTCGGCGCTGGTCGGCACGTTTCTGGGCGTGTTCCTGGCCTATGGTGTCGTGGGACCGATCTCGACGCGGCTGAAATCCATCGTGGATGAAGATGCGCTATTCTATCACGTCATCCGCGACATCCTCGTCGCGCATCTGCATGGCAATGCGGCGCAGGTTTCGGTCGAGATCGGGCGCGGCA
>CAZTCU010000024.1:0-18142 GCA_964612235.1 uncultured Rhizobium sp. | reverse complement strand
TCGCCTTCGCAACTGCAGACGCCAATTTTTGCCGGGCTTTGCGGACTGCCGTACGGATGAAAGGCTGGTCCCCAATTGCAGTTTGCGCGATGAAAATACTGAATCGTTCCGCGCGCTTATTAGCGGCACTGATATTCGATTTTGACGCTAGATTTGGCCGAACGTCCGCGCTGCGCCTGATGGCAAACAATGATTTGCGCGCCGGCCGTCGAGTCTCGCCCTGGCGATCGCCATATGCCGAATCCAGCAACCGCGAGAGAGCATAATTTTTTAAAACTGGCGCGCCGATTGGATTCGACTTCCGCAACGAACAATCTACGGTTATTGCAGTTGTAGAAAAGGCCTTGCGGCTGGCGCCCAAACTGTCCGGCGCAATGGTGGACCGGCTCTCGTATTCTCGGGACAGGTGATGAGCACGGGGGCAAGACATGGATGGCGTGAAAGTTAAGGGCAAAAAGAAACCGGGTTTCGAGCGAATCCTGACGTCCGAGGCGCTGGGCTTCGTTGCTGGCCTCGAAAGAGAATTCGGCTTACGGCGTCGTCAATTGCTCGAAGCGCGCGTCGAGCGGCAGAAGGCTTTCGATTCGGGAAAGCTGCCGGACTTCCTGACCGAAACGCGAAACATTCGCGAAGGCGATTGGAAAGTGGGATCGATCCCCACCGATCTGTTGGACCGCCGGGTGGAAATCACCGGCCCGTCCGACAGCCGGAAAATGGTCGTCAACGCGCTCAATTCCGGCGCGCAATCCTACATGACCGACTTCGAGGATTCGGCCGCGCCCACATGGGACAGCATGATCGGCGGACAGATCAACCTGATGGACTATTGGGCGGGCCAGCTCGGGTTCGTCGACAACGCGACCGGCAAAACCTATGACGTCGTTGGAAAACCGGCGACCTTGATCGCGCGTCCCCGCGGCTGGCATCTCGAAGAAGCGCATATCGAAGTCGATGGCCGTCCGCTTTCCGGGGCGCTTGCGGATTTCGGCTTTTATTTCTTTCATAACCACGCGCGGCAAAAGACGCTCGGTACCGGGCCCTATTTCTATTTGCCCAAAATGGAAAGCCATCTCGAAGCCCGGCTGTGGAACGATGTTTTCGTCTGGGCGCAGAAAGCGGTTGGCGTGCCGCTTGGCACCATCAAGTCGACCGTGCTTATCGAAACCTTGCCCGCCGCGTTCGAGATGCACGAAATCCTTTTCGAGCTGCGCGAACATATCGTCGGACTGAATTGCGGCCGCTGGGATTACATTTTCAGTTACATCAAGAAACTCGGCAAAGACCCGCGTTTCCTTTTGCCGGATCGCGCGCAGATCGTGATGGGAAAATCGTTCCTCAACGCCTATTCGCTGCTGCTGATAAAAACGTGTCACGAGCGCGGGGCGTTCGCGATGGGTGGGATGGCCGCGCAGATTCCCGTCAAGGGCGATGCCGAATTGAACGCTGCGGCGTTCGAGCGGGTGCGCGCCGACAAGCAGCGCGAAGTCAACAATGGTCACGACGGCACGTGGGTGGCACATCCCGATCTCGTTCCTGTCGCGATGGAAGTGTTTGGAAAGCTCGAAGGCGTCAACCAGCTCGCCCGCCTCCGGCAGGACGTGCACATGACGCAGGCCGACCTCCTGGAACCCCACCAGGGCACGCGAACCGAGGAAGGCTTGCGCGAATGCTGCCGTGTGGCCGTTCAATATATAGAAGCCTGGCTTGGCGGGCGGGGCGCGGTGCCGCTCTACAACCTGATGGAAGATGCGGCCACCGCCGAAATCAGCCGGGCGCTGGTCTGGCAATGGGTTCGCCATGAGGTTGTACTCAGCAATGGCAAAACCGTGACGCCCGCGATGTTTCGCGAAACGCTGGACGACGAGATGCGGATTCTCCGCCAGACGCTGGGCGGGGCGCGGTGGGAGGACGGCCATTTTGAGCGGGCGATAAAGCTTTTTGCCGAAATGGTTATCGCGCCCGAATTCAGGGATTTTCTGACATTGCCGGCTTATGAATTCCTGGTCGACCAGGGCGGCTGAGGCTCGCCGCTTGTGGGAACCGGCGGACGTGATAGCGTAACGCGGGTGCAGTGTGGCAAGGGAGGCCACGATGCAGCAATCCGCAACGCCGGGTTCGCCTCGGTTCAGTACCACGAATGTCGAGGCGTGCCGCGACTACATCAATGCTGCGACCGGCACCCATGAGTTCGACATCACCCGTGCATCGACCTTTCGCGATTTCGCGCATCACGAATGTGCGATCGGCCGCGTCTCGCTGCATCGGGTGAATCTGGACTGCACCGACGGTTTCCGGATCACCAAAGCCGACGTAGCACCTTATTATTCCTTCCAGTTCCTGCTCGATGGCGAATGCCGTGTGGACGGCCCGTTTGGAACCGTTCTGGCCAGACCTGGCGATGTCTTCGTTCTCGATCCGGATCAGGTCACGCGCGAATTCTGGTCGCGCAACTGTCTGCAATTCCTCCTGCGCGTGGACCGCGATTATGTCGAGCAGACCATCATGGCCGAGTTGGGACGAACGCTTTCAGGTCATCTGATGTTCGATCCGCGCATGCCCGATCCGGGAATCGGATCGTGGCTCGACCGAATTGTCGATGGATTCAAACAGGGTTCGGGTTCAGCGATCCTCAGCGACCGGCGCGTGGTGAAGGGTTTCGAACAGACGCTGGTGACCATGCTGCTCGCAGGCCTGCGTCACAGCGAGTCGGAAGAATATGCGCGCCCCGTCACGGTTGCAGCGCCCTACTATGTCAAACGTGCGGAGAATTTCATTCGCGCACACCTGAATGACGATCTGACGGTCGATAGTATCGCGGCTGCGGCAGGCGTCAGTGCTCGTTCGATGTTCTACGGGTTCAAGCGTTGGCGCGATACCACGCCCATGGCATTTGTCCGCAACGCGAGGCTCGATGTGGCGCGCAGGGAACTGGAAGCCGCGCGCCATACCGGCGCAACGGTCAGCCAGGCGGCCATCAATGCGGGCTTCACAAATTTCAGCCAGTTCTCGAAGATCTACAAAGCCAGATTCGGCGAAACGCCGTCCGCAACGCTGATTGGCAAGTAAGCCGCGCCCGTCCTTGTTCAGGCATGCAAGACCTTGTTCTGGGCTGCATCTATGTGCGGTTGCAGCACGCCTCGGCGCGACAGCGGATTTCCGACCCGCCCGCGGCTTTGCTAGCCTCTCGCTGGCGCCGGAAACCGGCGGCAGATGCATGGAGGTCGATCATGAACGTTCAGACAAGGATGCCCTTGCTCGCGCCCTATCCCGAGCTCGGTGAGGCGCCGATCCCGGTCGAGCCCTATCTGTCGCAAGAATATTACGAAGCCGAACTGAACAAGATTTTCCGGCAGGACTGGCTTGTGGTCGGCCGCGAGGAAGAGATCGCCAATCCCGGCGATTACAAGGTCAAGAAACTGGATTTCGCGCGCACCTCTGTGATCCTGATACGCGGCAAGGACGGCAAGATCGGTGCGTTCCACAATGTTTGCCGTCATCGTGGCAACAAGGTGATCTCCGAAACCGGCGGTGAGGAGACGTTCGGCAACAACAAGGCCGCCGTCGTCACCTGCCGGTTTCATGGCTGGGTCTACAACGCCAAGGGTGAACTCGTCGACGTGCCCATGCAGGAGAAATTCCCTTCTTGCTTCAACCGGGCGGAGAACGGCTTGGTGCCTATCCATGTCGGCAGTTGGGCAGGTTTCGTCTTCATCAATCTCGCGAAGACGCCGTCAAAGACGCTCGATGAATTCCTTGGCGGCGTGAAGGAGCATTTCGAAGGCTATCCCTTCAACGAGATCACACATTGCCACACCTACTACGCGCACATCAATTGCAACTGGAAAGTCGGGATGGACGCCTTCTGCGAGGGCTATCACGTTCCTACCATCCATGCCGGTTCTTTCCCGGGGCTGACCGATTATTGGCAGGACGATGTGGCATTCCACGGCGATCATCGCAGCATCGCGTTTTATTCCAGCGACATGAATCCGCCCACGCCTGTGGGCACGGCCGCGAACGAACTCTTCGGTGCATCCATTGCGCTCAAGCGCGACGAGCCGTTTCCGCTCCCCAAGATGGTCAATCCCAAGCGCCACAAGAATTGGGGCTTCGAACAGACGACCGTCTTTCCCAATTTCCTGATTCATGTCGGCGCGGGCTTGTGGTTCACACATCAGTTCTGGCCCGTGACCCAGGACAAATGCCTGTGGGAAGGCAAATATTATCTGAAGCCGCCGACCACCAATTCCCAATTCTGGGCGCAGCGTTATGCCGTACTGCTGCAGCGCAACGCTTGGCTGGAAGATACCGCGACCATGGAAGACACCCAGCAGGCGCTGCTTTCCGGCGTGCTTGACAAGATCAACCTGCAGGACGACGAAATCATGCTGCGCCACCAATTTCATATCATCAACGGTAGGGTGACCGGGAAATAAATGGCTGCTTTCGATGAGTGATGTGGGGGAGGATAGCAAGATAGCGTCGTCGCAATGGGTTGCCCTCTGTTCGGCAACCGACGTTCCCGATATCGGCGGCCTTCGCATCGAACTGGAAGGCCGCGAGGCGATCGCCGTCTTTCGTTCCGGCGACGAATATTTCGTGACCGACGATCAGTGCACGCACGGCAACGCTTCGCTGTGCGACGGCGACGTGATCGAAGGTGAAATCGAGTGCCCTTTTCACCGGGGCATGTTCGACCTCCGGACGGGGCAACCCACCGGCTCGCCTTGCACCGTCCCGCTTAGGACATACCCGGCCGAACTGCGGGACGGCCTGATCTACGCCGATATTTCCCAGGAAAAATAGCGCGAGCCCGCACCCAATTCCTTGCAGCGAGGGGATAGGGGATGCGGTTGCCATCTAGAGGGCTGAAGGCCCCTGTCGGCATGCTTCGGGCAGGTATTTTTCGAGGCGGAAATGGCCATCTCAAACCTTGCCTATGTCGGCCTCGGTGTTTCCGATGTTCCGGGCTGGACTGCGTTCGCCAAGGATATTCTGGGTTTCGCAACCGCCGGTACAAACCGCGGCGGCGAAGAGACCTTGCGGTTCGATGCCAAGCCGTGGCGGCTCGCCCTTTCCCATAGCTCCGACAACGACGTCTCCTATATGGGCTTCGAAGCGGCCGATGCCGCTGCCGTCGCGTTATTGTCGGATCGTTTTGGCTCCGAAGGCATCGCTACGCGGCCCATGAGCCCGGCTGAAGCCGATGGAAGGAATGTCGCTGGTGGCATTGTGTTCTCCGATCCGGATGGGCTCACGGTCGAAGTGGTGCACGGCTTCACCGATTGTTCCACCGCGTTTCATTCCCCTGTCGGTGCGGAATTCGTGACGGGCAATCAAGGGCTCGGCCATATCGTCGTCTCCGCGCCGGATATCGAGCGCAGCCTGAAGTTCTACGGACTCTTGGGTTTCGAAGTTACCGACTATATCGAAACGAGTCTGGGTCCGGGTGTCTTCGTCCGCTTGGTGTTCCTGCATTGCAATGCGCGTCATCACACGCTTGCTTTGCTGCCGTTGCCAACGCCCAAGCGGCTCAACCATCTGATGTTCGAAACCAAATCCGTCGACTCCGTTCTGCAAGCCTATTACCGCGCGAAAAGTGCCGGCCTTCCCATCGTGCGGCATATCGGGCGGCACACAAATGATCGCATGCTGTCGTTTTATGCGAGAACGCCGGCGGGCTTCGATGTGGAATATGGCTGCGACGGTGTTCAGGTCGGCGGCAACTGGCCCGTGAAAACCTACGATGCCATCAGCCTGTGGGGGCACGAGCCATAAACCGGCTTACATCAGTCCGGGATATTGCCCGCCATCGAGAAGGAGGTTCTGGCCGGTGATGTAGCCCGCATGCGCGCTGCACAGAAAAGCGCCCGCCGCGCCGAATTCCGCGGGCGTCCCAAAGCGTTTCGCTGGAACCTGTTCGCGCGCTTCATCCTGGAATTGTTTCAGCGGGACATTGCGGGCCGCGGCGAATTTCTGGTGGTTCGATTGCAGCCGGTCGGTATCGAACTGGCCTGGCAGCATATTGTTGATCGTCACATTGTAGCGGGCGACATCGCGGGCGAGCCCGCCGGAAAAGCCGGTGAGCCCGGCTCTGGCGCCGTTCGACAATCCCAATATTCCGATGGGCTGTTTCACCATATGGCTGGTGATGTTCACGATACGGCCGAACCGGCGCTCGATCATACTGTCGATGGTGGCTTTGATCAGCATGATGGCTGAGAGCATGTTGGCGTCTATCGCCTTGATCCATTCGTCTCTCGACCAGTTGCGGAAATCTCCAGGCGGCGGTCCGCCCGCATTGTTGACGAGGATATCCGGTTGCGGGCAAGCCGCGAGCACGGTGGCGCGACCATCCTCCGTCGTCACGTCGGCGACCACGGCCTTGATCGTTCCGCCGGTGTCCCGCGCGATGTCCTTTGCGGCAGCGTTCAGCCGCTCTTCGCCGCGCGCGGCGGCAAACACGTTCACGCCTTCGCGCGCCAAGGCGGTGGCGATGCCTCGCCCCAATCCCGCGCTTGCACCGCAAACGATCGCACTGCGTCCGGCAATTCCGAGGTCCATGTTCGTGTCCTAAAGTTTTGGCAGCTGACGCTTGCCGATCGCCCTCTCGACCAGCTTTCCGACCGCGAGCAACAGATTGTCCCGGCCGAGAGCGGTGTAGAGCGTGATGCCGAACGGCACACCCGATCCATCCAATCCAGCGGGAATCGCAAGCGTGGGAACGCCCGCCTTGCCCGTGCATTTGGCCGCCGCGCCCATGGGCGCAATAAGCACATCTGCGTTTCCGGCATAGAGTGCGGCGTCAATTCCACCCGTGCGGCTGAGCGCAATGTCCCGCGCGCGGTCGGCCAGATATTGCGGATCGGCGAGACCCTTCGTTTCCTGCGCTGCGATCAGCAACGACTGACCATAAGGAATGTGCTGGGGATGCGCCTCGTTCCAGCGGATAAGCGCTTCCAGCGAAGCGATGCCGCAAGGCGCGTTGTAATCTTCGAGAAACGCGTTAAGCGCCGCCTTGAATTCGGTACGGAAAACGCAGGAGCGCACATCCTGCACCTGTTCGGCGCTCGGCAGATCGCACGGATCGACGATCTGCGCGCCCGCGCGCGACAGCGAAGACAATGCTTCCTCGAACTGGGGCATGATGCTGGCGAATTGCTCGCGATCGGCCATCGCGATGCGCGGCACGCCGATGCGGACATGGGCGAGGCTTTCAAGACCCCTGCCTCTGCCGTTATCGCATTGCATTTGCATCTGGATCGAAACGGCATCGCGCGGATCGGCCCCGCCGATGGCCGCGAAAACAATGGCTGCATCTTCTACCGTGCGTGCGATGGGTCCCGGCGCGTCCTGGCTCGGCACCAGCGGCATAATGCCGACGCGGCTGATCATGCCGACGCTTGCCTTGAAGCCGACGACGGACGAATAGCTCGATGGAGTCTGGATTGAATTCTGCGTCTCGCCGCCAATGGCGAGCGGTGCGAATCCCGCAGCCACGGCTGCCGCCGATCCCACGCTCGAACCCTGGCCGCGTCCATATGAAATGCCATGCGGATTGCGCACCACGCCGCCTGCGCCGCTGAACTCCGCAGGCATCACGTCAGAAACATAATCGGCGAATTCCGTGAGCTTTGTTTTGCCCAGAATGATCGCGCCCGCATCGCTCAAGCGCCGGACCAGGGTGGCTGTCGTCGTCGGAACGAACTCCTTCAGAGCGGTGACTCCGGCCGTGGTCGTATATTCGTTCGCGATGAAGATATTGTCCTTGATGAGGATCGGAATGCCGTGCAGCGGTCCTCTATCGCGGCCTGCGGCCAGCTCCTCGTCCAGCGCACGGGCGTCTTCCAGTGCGTGAGAAGAAACATCTTTCACCGCATTCAGCGCCGGCCCCTTCTGGTTGAAGGTGTCGATGCGTGAAAGAAACCAACTCACGCTTTCCCGTATGGAAAGTTCGCGCTTGCGATATGCCCCGCCGATGGCGCGAACGGTGCCCTCCAGCAATGTTCGCTCGACATCCGGCGTTGTCATGGCAGACGGCTCCCTGGCGCCGGGGGCATGATGCCATTTCCGTGTCGGCCCACATCCACTGGATTCGCTATCGGCCGCGTCCTGAAAGCGTTTTTTGCAGGACGATGCTAGAGGCTGCAGTCGTTCGGCCACGGCTGGCGCGCGCGCCCTCCCGACTGCCTGTAGGATGAGGTCAGCGCATGCGAGAGGCGGGATCACCATGAGCGGACAGAAGGTTGCAGTCGTCACCGGCGCCAGCAGAGGCATAGGCGCTGCCATCGCACGAGAGCTGGGCGCGCAGGGCATAAACGTCGTGGTCAACTATGCCCGCAAGGCCGATGAAGCTGCCGGCGTCGTCGATTTCATCGAGAAGAAAGGCGGCAAGGCGATTGCCATCCGGGCAAGCGTGGATTCCGCAGGCGATCTCGACCGCCTGTTCGAACAGACGCTTTCGAAATTCGGCCGTCTCGACATCCTGGTGAACAATGCGGGCATCGGCGCAACCGCGCCGCTCGATAACGTGACCGGCGAGTTGATCGATGCCGCCTTCGCCACCAATGTGAAAGGCATGTTGCTGGCAAGCCAGCGCGCCGCGAAAGCTTTCGGGGCCGATGGCGGCACCATCATCAATATCAGTTCGGCCTTGGCGCTTCAGCCGACACCAGCCCAGGCCGTCTATGCAGCCAGCAAGGCCGCCATCGAGGCGGCGACGCGCATTCTTGCGCAAGAACTGGGCCCCCGGAAAATCCGGGTCAATGCTGTGGCGCCCGGTCCGGTCGAAACCGATCTTTTGCCGCTCGACGATGGCTTGCGCGCCTTCATCAACAGCAAGACCGCGCTCGGCCGTGTCGCCCAGCCGGCGGATATCGCCAAGGTGGTGGCGTTTTTGGCAAGCGATGCGGCCGGCTGGATCACCGGCGAAGTCATCGGCGCCAATGGAGGCCTTCGCATCTGACGCGCGACGTTGCGCATGGGACGGGATAGGTTGGACGTGCAATTTCAACGATCCATGCAGACATGATCGTAGATGGTCTTCCGTCCCGACGCGCCGCCATTCGGCTTTCCATCGCGGGTACGCTGGCTGGCGGTCTGACATTCGGCTGCGACAAACCCAGTCTACAGGCAGGGCAAGTTTTCACCGCCGACGAACGCGAAACATTGGGAGCGGTGGCTGACACACTCGTTCCGGGTTCTGCTGCTGCCGGCGTGACCGATTTCGTGGCAGCGATGTTGGCGGAGCCAGATCCGCGTCTTTGCTATCGCTTCGTCAGCTTTCCCATGCCACCCAAGGCCTTCTACAAGCTGGCGCTGGCGTCGTTCGACGATCTTTCACATGCCATGATGGGCAGGCCGCTCAATGCGCTCGCACCATCCCAACGGTTGGGCGTGGTGGAAAAGCTCGCCCAACCGAATGTCAACGGCTGGAAGGGGCCGCCAACGGCATTGGTTTATTTCGTCCTGCGAAGCGATGCCATCGACGCGCTTTATGGTGTGCAAGAAGCCTACGCACGTCTCGATATTCCCTACATGGCGCATATTGAGCCGCCGCGACCATGGTGATGGCTGAGATGGCCGAAGCAGATATCGTCATCGTGGGGAGCGGGGCTACGGGCAGTTTACTTGCCGCGCGTCTTGGTACCGCCGGTCGCAAGGTCGTGGTGCTGGAAGGTGGGCCGCCACGAAAGCTCGACCAGATGTATAGCTCCACCATCTGGTCGCGCGATCTGAAATGGGCTGGCCCGCCCGCCCGCGTCGCGGGCGCAAATCCGGTAACATTCCCGTTTGAGGCAGGCTGGGGGCAGGGCGGTTCGGCGTTGCATCACTACGCCTGTTGGTTTCGCTTGCACGAGGAAGATTTCAAGTTCGCAACGGTGCACGGCACCGGTTTCGACTGGCCCATCGAATACCGCGATCTACAGCCTTATTACGATGCGCTGCAAAAGGAAGTGGGGCTTTCCGGCGACAAGGATCAGGAGATCTGGCGTCCGCCGGGTGAGCCTTATCCGATGCCGCCGCAACCGGTTTTCCGCCAGGCGCAGCTTCTGGCCGAAGGCTTTGCCAAGCAGGGATTGAAGACCGCGCCATTGCCGATGGCGATCAATTCCATACCCTACAAGGGACGGCCCGCCTGTCTGCAGGATGGATGGTGCGATGCGGGTTGTCCGACGGGTGCCCTGGCCAACCCCATCGTGATATTCGGCGAAGCGATGAAGAAGGCGGGCGTCGAAACGCGCTACAACGCATTCGTTTCGCGCATACTGACAACACCGTCAGGACGCCGCGCCAAAAGCGTGGAATATTTCGATGCCGATGGCACAAAAAAAACGATCGAGGCAAAGCTTGTCATCCTCGCAGCGTTTGCGGTTCAGACGCCGCGGATATTGCTCAATTCCGCAAACAATCGTCATCCCGGTGGACTTGCCAATTCCAGCGGACGAGTCGGGCGGTATTTCACGCCCCATGCCGCCGTCAATCTCTATGGCATGTTCGCCGAAGAGACCGAGAACCATATGGGCCGAACGGGCGGCCAGCTCATGTGCCAGGACGATTACTCGCCCCGTCCGGAGCGAGGGTTTGTGGGCGGATACACCTGGCGGATCGGCGCTGCGCTGAAACTCGCCGACTTGGGCGGATTGGCAAATGCGCGTGTTGATCTCTTTGGCGAGCGCCTCAAGACTTTCATGGAAAAAGCTTCCAAACATCTCGCGACGATGAGTGCGTTGATAACCAATCAGCCCTCTTTCGAAAACGCTATCACGCTGACATCCGAAAAGGATGACAACGGCATCCCCTTGGCCCGGTTGACGAATACGCTTGGCGCGGATGCAAAAAAAGCGGCGCAAGGCGCCATAAAACAGGGACTCGCAATCTTCAAGACAGCGGGCGCGAGCGAGGCCTGGGCCGCGCCGCTTCGCACCGAACATATGATGGGCGGCACGATGATGGGTGAAGACCCCGCACAATCCGTCACGGATGGCTATGGCCGGACTCACGATGTCGAGAACCTGTTCATCTCCGGTCCGGGGCTTATGCCCTCGGTGGGTGCGGTGAATCCCACCTTCACCGCAAGTGCGCTGGCGGCGCGCACCGCTGACCATATTGTCGGTAATTGGGCGGCTTTTGCTGCGAACTGAACGGGGCGCTCGCGCCTGTCGCCCGGCTGCCTGATCTTTGCGGTCTCCAACAAGTTCGTGCGCAACTGGTACAGCGGCGGGATTCGAAAGAGGGGATTATAGTCGCGCGGAGTCCCGGGGGCGGCCTGCTCCGCAGTTAATCCTGCCCGCAAAGGCAGACAAAAAATGAAAAGGGGGCACTGATATATGCAGGTCAGTCCAGCTACACGCGCGAGCCGCGTTTTGGCCCTTGTTCTGGGCACAAGCGCTTTGTGCGGCATCTCTCAAGCCCAGGCCGAGGATGCCAGTCCGATCGAGGAAGTTGTCGTAACGGCGCAAAAGATCGAGCAGCCGCTTTCCAAAGTACCGGTGACCATCTCCGCGCTGAGCGGCGAACAGCTTGCCGACCACAATTACTCCGATCTGGAAGATTTCAAAGGGCTCGTTCCCGGCCTTCAGGTCAACAATTATGCCGGCCAGGCGCGCACGAACATCCGCGGCATCGGCATGAACAGCCTGAGCTTCGGCGTGGACTCCCAGGTCGCATTCAACTTCGACGGCGTTTATGTCTCCAGCGCCCGCATGGCCGATCAGGCATTACTTGATATCGACCGCATCGAGGTCGTGCGCGGACCGCAAGGCACGCTTTATGGGCGAAATGCCACCGGTGGCGCGATCAACGTCATCTCCAAAAAGCCGACGGATGAATTCGAAGGTTCGGCCCAATTGAGAATCGGCAATTACGACGAGATCGGCTCGCAGGTCGTGGTGAGCGGACCCATTGCCGACACCGGCGTTCTCGGCCGTTTCGCTTTCAGCAGCGAAGATCACGCGGGCTATTCGCTCAATCTCTACAACGGCGAGCATTATGACGATGCGCACACGCGCACCGCACGCGGCACGCTGCTGTTCGATCTGGGCAACAACGTCACGCTCGATGTCGTGGCGGACTACCATCAGGAAGCCGATACCAATCACGCGGGCCACCTGCTGGGCTTGTCGCCCGGATTTCCGGTTGTCACGGGCGTCGTGTTGGGGGGATCGACGGTCCCGCTGGATGCGAACGGAAATGCCATCGATCCGAGATTGCTCAACATCAATACCGTTCCGGAAAACCAGCAGAAATCCGGCGGCATCCTCGCCGAACTGAACTGGAAGATCGACGATCGCTTCTCGCTGAAATCGATCAGCGCTTATCGCCGAGAAGGAATCGCGCTGACCTACGATTTCGATCAGACGCCGACGCCTATTCCCACACCGGCTGCCGGCAAGGATTTCGAGGCCTATGAAGGCGAGAGGCAGGTTAGCGAGGAATTGCAGTTCATCGGCAATCTGGATTGGGTGAGCTGGGTCGCGGGCCTCTATTACTTTCACGACGATGTCGATCCCGGCTATTTCTATGACGGCGTGAATTTCGGCGTGCCGTCCTTTCCGTTCCTTGGCTATCTGCAATTGGGCGGTACCACCGCCACCGATGCTTATGCCGCGTTCGGACAGGCCAGTTTCAAACTCACCGACCGTCTGACGTTCGATGTCGGTCTCAGATACAGCTATGAAGAACGTTCCTCGACATCGCTCCTGATCATTCCGATATTTGGCGTCACAGGCACGGATGCGAAATCGGCGAGCTTCCACGATGTCTCGCCCAAATTCAGCCTGGACTACCAATGGACCGACGGTCTGATGACCTACGTGACCATCGGCAAGGGCTTCCAGAGCGGCGGCTTCGATATCAGCGCGTCACCGCCGCTGGTCGCATTCCAGCCCGAACTCGTCTGGGATTACGAAGGCGGCATCAAATATCGCAACGATTGGCTCTCTGCCGATATTTCGGCCTACCACTACAATTACACCAATCTGCAGGTGGCGCAGATCGTGAACGGCTTGCCGACCACGACGAACGCAGCCGACTCGATCATCAATGGTGTGGAAGCCTCCGTCACTGTGGTGCCGATGCCGGGCCTTGCGATCACCGAGAACTTCGCCTTCACCGACGCCTATTTCACGCGCTTCACCGAACCGGACACGTTGACGGGCGTTCTCACCGATCTGTCGGGCAATCAGCTTCCGGGTTCGACGCGGTTTTCCTCGAACCTGTCCGTCCAATACACCATACCGATGGGCGACAACGATCTTACGCTGATGGGCGAATGGAACTGGCACGACAGGCTCTATTACACCGAGTTCAATTCCAACCAGTTGTCGCAACCGCCGGTTTCCACCTTCAACGCATCGGCGCGCTATACCTTCGCCAACGGCAAATGGTCCGCGGAAATCTTCGGCAAGAACCTGTCGGACGAACTGATCATCTCCCAGGCGTGGATCACGGGCGCGGGTTACGGCAGCATGGCTTTGGGGCAGATCGCACCGCCACGCACGTTCGGCGCCATTGTTCGCTATCAGTTCAATTGAACTTGAAAGAAAGTTGCCAAAGGCGCCGGCGCGGTCTTCCGTAATCCAGAACCCTATTTTCCGGAAGCAATATCTGGAATAGGTTTCAGGGGCTTCAGGGAAGGGGCTCAGTCGTGGATGTGACGGGTTCGCCGGCGGGTTTCGACAGCGCCATGCGTTTCCAAACGCACAACGCCGATGAGTGCAAAGAGTATTTCCGGGCGCAACAGGGAACGCATCAGTTCGATCTTTCGCGTGGTCCGAGTTTTCAGGATTTCCAGCATCACGAATGGCCGGTGGGCCGGCTTTCGCTCAATCTCATCGAGATGCGTTGCGCTGGCGATTTCACCGTCACTAAGGCGCAGCCGGCGTCTTATTACCAGTTCAATTTCCTTCTTGAGGGCTCGTGCCGGGTAAAAGGGCGGTTTGGCAACGCCATCGCGCAGCCCGGCGATGCGTTCATCATCGATCCCGATCAGCCTCTGACGGAGCTTTGGGAAGATCGGATGATGCAGTATCTTTTACGCGTCGACCGCCGCCTGATCGACGGCATGCTGTCTACGGAACTGGGCAAGAGCCTTAAACAGCACGTGGTGTTTGATCCTGTGGCCCACGATCCCGGTATCGGGCCGTGGCTTCGCCACATCGCGGCCAACACCGCGGAAGCAGGCAATCTTCTTCTCAGTGACCGCCGCGTGGTGAAGAGCATCGAAGACACGTTGATCACGATGCTGCTGACCGGTTTCCGCCACAGCGAATCGGCAGGTCTCGAACGCTCCGCGCAAGGCGTGGCGCCCTACTATGTGAAGCGGGCGGAAGAGCACATCCATGCCAATGCGCGCAACGATCTCACCATCGAAGATATCGCCGCAGTGGCAAAGGTTTCGCCGCGCACCCTGTTCTATGGGTTCAAGCGGTGGCGCGGAAAATCCCCTATGGCCTATGTGCGCGATGCGAGGCTCGATATCGCAAGAAAAGAACTCGAGATGGGCCGGGAATCCGGCGGCAGCGTCAGCGGCGCGGCCATCAATGCGGGCTTCACCAATTTCAGCCAGTTTTCCCGCATCTACAAAGCCCGCTTTGGCGAACCGCCATCGGCAACGTTGCTGGGGCATTAGCGCTGATCCGCAAGGCTTTATCGCACAAGCCTGTGTCTGGCCGGCCCGTCCCGTTCATTGCACCCTCAGGCCAGAGGCTGCGCTTGCCTACTAGCACCGCAGGCCCCGAGCCTTCATGCTTGCAAAAGAAGGCTGTCGGAGCCGGCGGGCGTCGGCAACGGGCCCGTGGGAATGCCTGCGCGCGACCGGACGGAGATGATCTTCCATGAACACCGTACCCAGAATGCCCCATCACGAGCGGTGCCCCGAACTCGGAACTGGGCCGATACCGGTGGAGCCTTACATCTCCCAGGAGTATTACGAGAAGGAGATCGAAAAGATCTACAAACGCGATTGGCTTTGCGTCGGTCGCGTCGAGGAGATTGCCAAGGCAGGCGATTACAAGGTCAAGCGGCTGGATTTCGCCAACACCTCCGCCATCATCATGCGCGGCAAGGATGGCGATATCCGTTCGTTCCACAATGTCTGCCGGCATCGCGGCAACAAGGTGGTGACCGAGACGGGCGGTGAAGAGACCTTCGGCAACAGCAGGGCCGCGGTGGTGACCTGCCGCTTTCATGGTTGGGTCTATGATGCGAAAGGCCAGCTGATCAACGTTCCGCAGGAAGACAGGTTCGCCGCCTGCTTCGACAAATCCACCATCAGCCTTGTTCCCATCCATACCGATATCTGGGAAGGCTTCATCTGGATCAACCTCGCCGAGACGCCGCGCCAGACCTTGCGCGAGTTCCTGGGCGGCCTGGTCGAGCATTACGCCGGCTATCCGTTCCACACGATGACCGATGTGCACACCTATTACGCACACATCAACTGCAATTGGAAAACCGGCATGGATGCCTTCTGCGAAGGCTATCATGTGCCCACCATTCATGCCGGTTCGCTGCCGGGCCTGACCAATATGTGGAGCGATAATCTGATGATCTTCGGCGATCATCGCAGCCTCTCCGCCTTTTCGAGCGAGGCCAATCCGCCCACGCCGGTCGGCAATGCGGCGAACGATATCTTCAGCGCTTCCATCGTCGCCAAGGCTCAGGACCGTTTTGCTCTTCCGCCTGGAATCAATCCGACGCGCAGCAATCATTTCGGCTTTGAGGAGACTATCGTGTTTCCCAACCTGCTTATCCAATGCGGCGGCGGGCTCTGGTTCACCCACCAGTTTTGGCCGACGTCGCAGAACTCCTGCATGTGGGAAGGAAAATATTATCTGCAGGCGCCCGAAACGAACTCCGAACTTTGGGCGCAGCGTTATGCGGTCACCTTGCAACGCAATGCGTGGTACGAAGACACCGCCACGATGGAAGACACGCAAAGGGCGCTATCTTCGGGCTTCCTCAAGGAAATGCATTTCATGGACGAGGAAATCCTGTTGCGTCATGCTTTCCGCGTGATCGACGACCGGGTGAACTCCAACTGACTTCGGAAATGGAAAGATCATCATGACCGCGACTTTACCGAAAGACTTCAGCGTCCTTCAGCCGTTCGTCCAGAAATGGGCGCTGCCGACCGAATACGAACGCGGTGTGGAACGCCGCCGCTCGACGCCCACAGAATTGAAGGCGTTCTACGATGCGATTCTGCCGCTCGTCCCGCAGATCCTCAAACGCGCCGACAAATATCCGATCGGGAAGATCGAAGGCGTGGACCGCGATCTTTTCTATATGGCAATGTCGCTGGTGGAGATCGCGCCCCACATCGAGTTCTACAATGGGAGCCCGGGCGTGCCCTTTGCTTTCCAGGAGGATCGGATGATCGGGGTGCATTACAAGCAGCCCGACTGATAAACGCCATGCAATCCATAGAGGCGAGGCTCAAGGGACTGGAAGCAAGGGAATCCATCCGCGAGTGCGTTCAGCTTTACGCATTGGCGGGCGACCGCAAGAACGATTCCCGTATCATGGAACAGCTCTTCACCGCCGATGCGGTCTACGAACTGGCCGGCATGGGACATTTCGAAGGCCGTGACGCCATCGTTGCGGGTCTTGCCGAAATCGCGAAGTCAGCGGTGCTCTGGTCGTATCACGTTCCTGCAGGTCCGTTGATCCAGCTTTCCGATACGCTCGAGTCCGCAAAGGTCTTCTGGTGGGTCTGGTGCCCTGCGCGCACGCGCAACGACGACGGCACATCGACACCTTGCTGGGGCGCGGTACACTACAATGGCGAAATGGTGGAACAGAATGGTGCGTGGAAATTTCGCCGCCTGCTTCTGGAAACCCGCCTTCGCACGCCGTTCGAAGGCCCGTGGACGGAAATAGAAGGCCCCTTTGTCTGGCCCGAATGGGCGCTCTCCTTGCGCTCGCCGAAATGAACACGCCAAAGAGCCGTTCATGAAACACGCCTCGATCTCTCTCGACGACAAATTCACCCTCAGCGAGGGGCGCATCTTCGTGTCCGGCCCGCAGGCGCTTGTGCGCATAGCCATCGAACAAGTGGAACGCGACAAGCGCGCCGGCCTCAACACCGCCGGTTTAGTTTCGGGCTACAGAGGATCGCCGCTCGGCGGCGTCGACAACGCCTTCTGGCACGCGCAACAACATCTGGATGCGCACAGCATCAAATTCATTCCCGGCATCAACGAAGAGGCTGCCGCCACCGCCTGTCACGGCACGCAGGAAGTGCAGCTCATCGCGGGTTCGGATTACGACGGCGTCTTCGCCATGTGGTACGGCAAAGGCCCCGGCGTGGACCGCGCAGGCGATGCGCTGAAGCACGGCAATCTCGCCAGCACGTCGCGCTATGGCGGTGTTCTGGTGTTGGCGGGAGACGATCAAAGCGCGAAATCCTCCACGGTCGCCCACCAGTCCGAACAGGCGCTGGTCGCTTCCATGATTCCGGTGCTCTATCCGTCTTGCGTGCAGGAATATCTCGATTACGGCCTGCTCGGCATCGCAATGTCGCGCTACACCGGTCTGTGGATCGGCTTCAAATGCGTCAACGACACATCCGATGCGACGGCATCGATCGACGTCAGCCCCAACCGTCTCACCATCAAAACGCCAGACGATTTCGTCCTGCCGCCCGGGGGCCTCAACGCGCGCCGCCCCGACGACCGCTTCGATCAGGAACGCCGCGTTCTGCGATACGGCCTCAAAGCAGCCCAGGCTTTCGTGCGCGCGAACGGCATCGACCGCACGGTCTACGATAGCCCGCGTCGCGCGCTGGGAATTGTAACTGCCGGGAAAGCCTATCTCGACACGTTGCAGGCCCTGCGCAACATGGGCATCGAAGGCGAACGCGCGGCCGCGCTTGGCATCCGCGTCTACAAGTTGGGCATGACTTGGCCCATCGAGCCGGAAGGTCTGCGCGATTTCGCGCGCGGCCATCGGGAAATCCTCGTCATCGAAGACAAGCGCCCGTTCATCGAACCGCAAGTCCGTGACGTTCTGTTCAACCTGCCCAATGACGAACGGCCGCAGGTCCACGGCAAGTTCGACGATCGGAACGAATTGCTGCTCCAGCCCGAGGCCGAACTCAATCCGATCCTGATCTCGCAAGCGCTTGTCCGGCGCATCA
>CAZTCU010000023.1:14422-18177 GCA_964612235.1 uncultured Rhizobium sp. | reverse complement strand
AGCACGAGATCGGGCTGCCGCTTTCGGTCAGCACGTCGTTTCAGGGCGCGGCCCGGGCCTTCGAGTCCGCGCTCAAGAACGAGCTCTGGCTCATTCTCGCGGCGATCGCCACAATGTACATTGTCCTCGGAGTGCTCTATGAGAGCTACGTGCATCCCATCACGATCCTGTCGACCCTGCCCTCCGCCGGGGTGGGCGCGCTCCTCGCGTTGATGGCCGCCCGCACCGATCTGAACGTCATCGGCATCATCGGCATCATCCTTCTGATCGGCATCGTGAAGAAGAACGCCATCATGATGATCGACTTCGCGCTCGAAGCCGAACGCACCGAAGGCAAGACCACCCGCGAAGCCATCCATCAGGCCGCGCTTCTGCGCTTCCGTCCCATCATGATGACCACCGTTGCGGCCCTGTTCGGCGCGTTGCCGCTGATGCTGGGCAGCGGCATGGGCTCCGAACTGCGCCATCCGCTCGGCATTTCCATCGTCGGCGGCTTGCTGGTGAGCCAGGCGCTCACTCTATTCACTACGCCCGTCATCTACGTTTATTTCGACCGCTGGTCGCATGAATTCGCCGACTGGCGCCGCCGCCGCTTCGCAAGGTGAGGCGGCGATGAACGTCACCTCCATCTTCGTCTCGCGCCCCATCGCCACCATCCTGTTGACGCTGGGTCTGGCGCTGGCGGGCATGATGGCGTTTTTCCTGTTGCCGGTGGCGCCGCTGCCGAACGTCGATTTTCCGACCATCTCGGTGACGGCGAGCATGGCGGGCGCAAGTCCCGAAACCATGTCCACCAGCGTCGCCACGCCGCTCGAACGCCATCTCGGCACCATCGCCGACGTGACGGAGATGACCTCGCAAAGCAGCGTCGGCTCTACCCGCATCACGCTGCAATTCGGCATCGACCGCGACATCGACGGCGCGGCGCGCGACGTACAGGCCGCGATCTCGGCAGCGCGCGCCGATCTTCCGGCTGCGCTCAAGTCCAATCCGACCTACCGCAAGATGAATCCGGCCGACATGCCGATCATGATCCTTGCGTTGTCGTCGAAAACGCTGACGCCCGGCCAGATCTACGACGCCGCCTCCAACATCATCCAGCAGAAGATGTCGCAGATCGACGGCATCGGCGACGTACAGTTGAGCGGCAGTTCGCTTCCCGCCGTGCGCGTCGAACTCAATCCGCGCGCGCTGTTCAAATACGGCATCGGCCTGGAAGACGTGCGCGCGGCTCTTTCCGCCGCCAACGCCAACAGCCCCAAAGGCGCCATCGAGCAGGACGATCGCCGCTACCAGCTTTACGTCAACGACACCGCGAGCAAGGCCGACGAATACAAGAACCTCGTCGTCGCCTATCGCAACGACGCCGCCGTGCGCCTCTCCGACATCGCGCAAGTCGAAGACGGCGTGGAGAACATCCGCAATCTCGGCCTCGCCGACGGCGTGCCGGCCGTGCTTGTGATGCTCAGCAAACAGCCCGGCGCCAATGTCATCCAAACGGCGGATCGCATATATGCGCTGCTGCCGGAAATGCGCGCCGCGTTGCCGCCGTCGGTCAAGCTCGATGTGGTGAACGACAGCACCATCACCATCCGCCAATCCGTGCACGACGTCGAAGAGACGCTGCTTCTCTCCACCGTCTTCGTGCTTCTGGTGGTGTTCCTGTTCCTGCGCACGGTGCGCGCGGCACTCGTACCCGCCGTCGCCGTGCCGCTGTCGCTGATCGGCACCTTCGGGTTCATGTACCTGTTCGGCTACAGCCTCGACAATTTCTCGCTGATGGCGCTGACCATCGCCACCGGCTTCGTGGTGGACGACGCCATCGTCGTGCTCGAAAACGTCACCCGCCACATCGAGGCCGGAAAATCGCGGTTCGAAGCCGCGTTGCTGGGCGCCAAGGAAGTGAGCTTCACCGTCATCGCCATGAGCCTGTCGCTCATCGCTGTGTTCGTGCCGATCCTCTTGATGGGCGGACTTGTCGGGCGGCTGTTCCGCGAATTCGCGGTCACGCTGTCGCTCGCCATCCTCGTGTCATTGGTGATCTCGCTCACCACCACGCCGATGATGTGCGCCTATCTCGCCACCACGCCCGATCAGGAACGCGAAAACCGCCTCACGCGGGCCTCGCGCCGTGTTTTCGAATATGTGCAAACGGCCTATGAACGCTCGCTGCGCTGGGCGCTGGCTGTGCCCGGCACGATCATCCTCATTCTCGTCATCGCAATCGGCATCAATTTCTATCTCTGGTTCGCGATCCCCAAAGGCTTCTTCCCGCAACAGGATACCGGCGCCCTGATGGGCCGCATCCGCGCCGACCAGACGATCTCGTTCCAGGCGATGGAGCAGAAATTCACCCAGTTCGTGAACATCATCAAAAGCGATCCCAACGTCGAACACGTCGTCGGCTTCACCGGCGGCGGAGGAGGGCGCGGCGGCGGCTCCACCAATTCGGGTTTCATCTATGCGCAGCTGAAGCCGCTTAGCGAACGCAAGCTCACCACCGATCAGGTGGTGGACAATCTGCGCCCCAAACTCGACAAGGTGGCGGGTGCGCGCCTGTCGCTGTTCGGCCGTCAGGACGTTCGTGCGGGCGGACGGCAGGGCTTCGCGCAATTCCAGTACACGATCCAGGCCGACACGCTGGATGAACTGCGCGAATGGGCGCCCAAGATCACCGACGCGCTGCAGAACGTCCCCGAACTCGAAGACGTCAGCTCCGATCAGGAAGACAAGGGGCTGGAGATGCAGCTGCACATCGACCGCGCGGCCGCGGCGCGCCTCGGCATCAACATCAGCCAGATCGACAACACGCTCTACGATGCCTTCGGCCAGCGCCAGGTCTCGACCATCTACCAAGACCTCAACCAGTACCATGTGGTGATGGAGGTCGCGCCCGAGTTCTGGCAAAGCCCCGAAACGCTGAAGGACATCTATGTCAGCACCACCGGCGGCGCGATCAGCGGCACGCAAGCCACCGGCGCGGTGGCGGGCACAACGGTTCTCGCCAACACCACGGCGCCCACCCAAGCCGACATCGCCTCGGACGCCGTGCGCAACCAGCAACTCAACGCGCTCACCAACAGCGCCGGCGGCAAGGCGTCCACGGGTGCGGCGCTCAGCACGCGGCAGGAAGTGATGGTGCCGCTGATGAATTTCGTCTCGTATGGCCCCGGCGCCACGCCGCTATCGGTCAATCATCAAGGCCCGTTCGTGGCCACGACTTTCTCGTTCAACCTCGCGCAAGGCAAAACCATCGGCGATGCCGTGACTGCCATCAACCGCGCGATGCAGCAGGTCCACGCGCCGCTTTCCATCCACGGTACTTTCGCGGGCACGGCCAAACTGTTCCAGCAATCCGTCGGCAACGAGCCGCTGCTGATCCTTGCCGCCATCGTCTGCGTCTACATCGTGTTGGGCATTCTCTATGAGAGCTACGTCCACCCCATTACGATCCTCTCGACGCTGCCCTCGGCGGGTGCGGGCGCCATTTTCGCGCTGCTCCTCTTCCGCACCGAATTCAGCCTGATCGCGCTGATCGGGGTGGTGTTGCTGATCGGCATCGTGAAGAAGAACGCCATCATGATGATCGACTTCGCCCTGCAGGCGGAGCGCGAACACGGCCTCGATTCGCGCGAGGCGATCTATCAGGCCTGTATCCACCGCTTCCGCCCGATCATGATGACGACCATGGCGGCACTTTGCGGCGCGCTGCCGCTCGCGCTCAGCTTCGGCAATGGAGCGGAGCTTCGCCAGCC
>CAZTCU010000023.1:10767-14322 GCA_964612235.1 uncultured Rhizobium sp. | reverse complement strand
ATCCCCGTGACCCGCATCTGGGGCGTGGCGCTGGCCGCTTTCCTCATGTTCTTCGCGGTGGTGACGCTGTTGAACAACCGCCAATATGGGTATTCCCTTCCGGCGATGCTGCTCCTGGCCGCCCTGATTCCGGTCACCCTGGCCGGGCCGATCTAAGCCGCGCCCCGCAACGAAATATCCCGCCCCAAGATATTTCCGGCACGAACCTAAGTTCGCGCGTACCCGCTCGTATTACCCGGTGTAGTTTTCGAAATCGGGACCCTCAACCGGCGGAAAGCTTACGGGGGATGGCGGATACACCGGACACCAGGCGTGACGACGCTCGCTCGCCCCATCGGGACGCGCCCATGAACGCGGCCGATCTGGAGGCGTGGTTCGTCGACGAGGTGCTGCCGCTGGAGGCGATATTGATGCAGTACCTGCGCAACCACTGGCGCGACCCAAGCGAGATCGACGACCTCCGTCAGGAAGTCTACATCCGGGTCTGCGAAGCCGCCCAGCGCGAGATCCCCGATCCCGCCAAGCCGTTCGTTCTCGGCACCGCGCGCAATCTCATCATCGACCGCATCCGCCGCCAGCAGATCGTGGCCATCGAAAAAGTGGCCGATCTAGATGCGCTGGGCCTTGCCGCCGACATTCCCGGCCCCGACAGAAGTGCCATGGCGCGCGACGAACTGCGCCGTCTGCAATCGGCCATCGACCGCCTGCCGCCGCGCTGCCGCGAAGCTGTCGTGCTTTGCAAGATCGAAGGTCTCAGCCAGCGCGAGATCGCAAGCCGCATGGGCGTTTCCGAAGCCACCGTCTCCGAACATATCGACAAGGGCATGTGCGCGCTGGCCGACATGCTCTACGGCGAGCCGCACGAAATCCGGAGGACGCAATGATCGCCCCGGGTGAAAAATTCGCAGCGGAAAAAAACACGCAAGCCGCAAGCTGGCTGCGCCGCAAAACCCTCGAAAGCTGGAGCGAAGCCGACGAGGCCGCGCTCAACGCCTGGCTGGAAGACGACATCGCCAATCGCGTCGCCTATTGGCGGCTGAAAGCCGCGTGGGGCAGGGCGGATCGCCTCGCCGCCCTTCGCTGCGACAAGGCCACAAGCCACGCGGACTCCAAAATCCCCTCCCGCGTGCTGAAGATTGCGGCGGGCGTGGCGCTGATCGCGATTTCCGGCGCGGTGGGAAATTTCTGGCTGCGCAATTCGCAGCAACAGACGAACGATGCCGTCTATGCGACCGCGCTCGGCGAACGCAAGACCATCGCGCTCACCGACGGCTCGGAAATCGAACTCAACACCAACACCGCCATCCGCTTCCATTCCGCCGCCGCGGAGAAGGTGGTCACGCTTCTCAGGGGCGAGGCCTATTTCCAGATCAAGCACGATCCCCATCGCCTCTTCATCATCAAGGCCGACGGCCACCGCATCACCGACATCGGCACCAAGTTCCGCGTCCGCCGCGATGCGGCCCGTCTCGAAGTCTCGCTGCTCGAAGGCGAGGTGCGCTTCGATTCCGCCGATGGCCGGGTGAAGTCGCTTTCGATGAAGCCCGGCGACGTGGTGATCGCCACCGCCCATTCCGCCGCCGTGATGCAACAACCCAAGCGCGACATCGCCGATACGCTGGGCTGGAGAAGCGGCATGATCGTGTTCAAGCACACCACGCTTGCCGAGGCCGCCGCCGAATTCAACCGTTACAACACGAAGAAGGTCGTCATCGCCGACGGCGAAGCGGCAAAGCTCACCATCAACGGCACGTTCCAGACCGGCGATATCGCCGCCTTTGCCGACGCGGCACACGCCGTGTTCGGTCTGCATGTCATCTCACGCGGAAACTCAACCGTCATCTCGCGCTGAAACGCGATACCATAGGGGGGAATTTTGATCAGGCTTTCCAACATAAAGACGGTTCTCGCGGGCAGCGCCTGCGCCGTATCGCTTCTCGGGGTCGCCTCCGCTGCCGATTTCAACATTCCGGGCGGCGATCTCGAAACCGCACTCGACGCCTATTCCAAGCAGGCGGGAATCCGCCTGATGTATTCCGACGACGCCATCAAAGGCATCCACACCCGCGGCGTGTCCGGCGCGGTGTCGCCGGAAGACGCGCTCACCAAACTGTTGAGCGGTACGGGCTTCGTCATGCAGCACCGCGCGACGGGTGCCGTGACCATCGTGCGCGATGCACGCGCCGAGGCCGACGAGCCGGTCGAAAACACGATCCAGCTTGCGCAGTTGAGCGCTGCCCCAAGAGGCGCGGTCGAAACCGTGACCGTCACCTCGTCCAAGCTCGGTGGTCAGGATGTGCAGAGCATCCCGATTGCGATCACCGCGCTCAGCCAGGAACAGCTTACCGCGACGCAAACCGCCGGCGGCCCCGATCTCATCAAGAACGTCCCGAACCTGACGTTCACAAAAACCAACTTCACCGGCTACAACATCCAAATCCGCGGCATCGGCACACAAGCCATCTCCGTGACCACCGATCCGGCGGTTGCCGTCGCCTTCAACGACACACCGTTCATCCGCAACCATTTCTTCGAACAGGAATTCTTCGACGTTGCGCAAGTGGAAGTGTTGCGCGGTCCGCAAGGCACGCTCTATGGCCGCAATGCGACCGCAGGCGTCGTGAACCTGATCTCGGCAAAGCCCACCGATCAATATGAAGCGATGGGCTCCATCGACGTCGGCAATTACAACAACCGCCGTGTCGAAGGCATGATCAACATCCCGATCATCGGGGACAAGCTCGACATCCGCGCCGCCGGCGAATGGACCAAGCGCGACGGCTATTCCTTCAACGAGACGACGCAGAAGCCCATCGATGGCCGCGACCTGTGGTCGACACGCCTGACCGTCGGCTTCCATCCCATCGAACAGCTTCACGCCAACCTGATCTGGGAGCATTTCGACGAAAAGGACGATCGTATCCGTTCGGCGAAACAGCTTTGCAAAAAAGATCCTGGCCCGGACAGCGTAGACGGTCTCGATCTCGACACCTTTCAGTCTCCCTACGACGGATCGACCAATCCGGGTTTCTACAGAGCCTGGTTGAGCCAGGGCTGCTTGCCTGCCTCGTTCTATTCACCGGAAGCGTTCCAGACGCCGAACGGCCAATCCCTTCCTTTCGTGGCGGCGGGCGAATTCGTGTTCAACGGCGCGGGCGGCGGTGCGCCGAACGGCTTCCTGCTCAATCCGATCGATCCTTATGCCGACACCGTCCAGTCCACCAATCTGCGCAACATCCAGTCGGAACTGGCGCCCACCTATCGCGCGAAGAACGACACGTTCGAATTCAACGTCGACTTCGAGGTAACGCCCGAACTCACGCTGTCGTCGCAGACCGGCTACAACAAGGACGAACTGCGTTCGACCGAAGACTTCAACCGCTTCAACACTTCGTCCGGTTTGTTCGGCACCTTGGGTGGCGGAACCGGCGGCGGCACGTCGATCTCGCCGGGCGGCGTTTATTGCGATCCGCAAGTGGGATGCTCCGACAAGATGGTGGGCGAAGACCTTTCGCAGGAACGCGCCTGGCAGTTCAGCCAGGAATTGCGCCTGTC
>CAZTCU010000023.1:0-10667 GCA_964612235.1 uncultured Rhizobium sp. | reverse complement strand
GGCGGCTTGCGCTTCACCGACGACAGCAAGCGGTTCTGGAACATCCCAAGCTGGGTGTTCCTGACCGGCGGCGGCTATCCGGTGGACAGCATCGTCAATCAGGAATGGAAAGAGGTCACGGGCCGCTTTAACGCGAACTGGTCGCCCAAGCTCGATTTCACCGATCAGACTTTGATCTACGCGTCCTTCGCCCACGGTTACAAGGGCGGCGGCGCGAACCCGCCGGGGCCGCAGACCAACACTTTCAGCTCGCAATCCTACCTCGTCCACCCGGCGACGTTCGAACCGGAATTCATCAATGCCTTCGAACTCGGCACCAAGAACGCGCTGCTCGATGGCTCGCTGACCCTGAACGGCGACGTGTTCTTCTACGACTACAACAACTATCAGATCTCGCAGATCGTCGATCGCACTTCGATCAACATCAACATCGACGCCAAGGTCAAAGGCGCCGAACTGGAAGCGACGTGGGAGCCGATACCCGGCTTGCGCTTCAACTTCGCGGGCGGTCTAGAAGACAGCCGCATCGACGACGGGCAATCCGCCATCGATCTGATCGACCGCACGGCCGGTCACACGGATTGGCAGGTGGTCAAGCCATTCCCTGTTTCCACCTCCAACTGCATCTTCCCGACCTATGTGGTGCGCGAACTGATCGAGAAGAATTCGCAACCGCCGACTGACAGTGCCGCCTTCAACGGTCTGGCGATTGCCTGCGACCAGGCCTATGCGGGCGACGAAAACGGCTTCTGGGCGGGCACGACGCTTGCGGCGCTGGGCGTCACCGACTTCGATCCGGCGACCGCGCCCAACAACGGTCAGGGCTTCTCGAAGGACCTGAGCGGCAACAAGCTTCCCAACACACCGCCCTTCACGCTCTCTGCCGGTGCGCAATATTCCATGCCGCTCAGTGAGACCTGGGCTGGTACATTGCGCGGAGATTTCTACTGGCAGGGCAATTCCTTCGCCCGCATCTTCAACGACAAGCCGTACGACCAGCTGCACGGTTTCACCAACCTCAACCTGTCGCTGATCTTTACCAATCAGGACGGCTGGCAGGCGATGGTCTATGCCAAGAACGTGTTCGACACGACGGCCATCACTGGCGCGTTCCTCAACTCCGACGACACCGCGCTGACGACCAACGTGTTCCTCACCGATCCGCGATTGTTCGGTATCCGCATTACAAAGAACTGGTGACCGAATGGGCGGCGGAGCGATCTGCCGCCCTTCGTTTATCAGGCTGGGTGAAACCGCCTCAACGACAGCACACCCGTCACCACGAAGAACAGCAGCACCAGCCCCTGCACAATCGCAAACGGCGGTTCGCCGCCGTTCGGCGCCAGCACATGCAGCTGCGGCACTTTCAGGAACGCCTGCACCACCAGCACGAAACAGTTGAAATAAAGCGCCAGCACCGCGCCGCCCACATAGATCCAGCGCCACATGCCGGCCATCCCGAACGCATAGCGCGCGGCGAAAGTGGGTATCAGCACAATCGTCGAAATGATGCTCAGCGCCACAGCGGGCGTGATGGTGTTGAACGGCAGGAAGAACCCGGTCAGCGTGGTCGCCGCCGTGGTCAGCAGGAACACCAGCGTCATCCCATCCATCCGGTCCGATTTCAGCAGGCCGTAAAGCACCACCAGCCCGGTCACGATGCCGACCAGGCTCAACGCCACATGCACAATTAGAATAAGCGACATCCCCAACACCCCAGCCAAATCCCGCCCGCAATATAGCTGCCCACCCGCAACCCGGCCACGCCGCGGAACGCAATTTTCTTGCAAATCCGCCCGGCCCACTTTTTCCAGAGGGTAATCGCCCCTTCGTTCGCTCTACCATGTGCGGACACGAGCGTCCCTCAAAGCAAGGACTGCCGGGGGAATGGGCGACACGTCGGATTTCGAGCGCGGAGAAACGACCCTGCGTAAAGCGGGCGAGGGGCCCAGCACGGCCGAAGTGAAGGCTTGGTTTGTTCGCGAGGTTCTGCCTCTGGAGGCGACGCTCGTGCAATTCCTGCGCAAGGCCAGCCGCAACGCGAGCGACCTCGATGACCTGCGCCAGGAGGTCTACACCCGCCTCTACGAGACCGCGAAAGAGGAAATCCCCGAACACACGCGGCCCCTGCTGTTCCGCATCGCGCGCCATCTGCTGATCGATCGCGCGCGGCGCGCCCAGATCGTCTCCATCGAAGCGGTGGAGAATCTCGAAAACCTCAACCTCGCGATAGACGAACCCGGCCCGGACCGCGCCGTGATCGCGCGCGAGGAATTGCGCCGCATGCAAACGGCGCTCGATCAGCTGCCGCGCCGCTATCGCATGGCCGTGGTGATGCGAAAGGTCGAAGGCCTCACCACGCGCGAGATCGCGCTGCGCCTGGGCATCGCGGAGAAGACCGTCGAGAAACATCTCACCGAAGGCGTGCGCGCGCTCGCCAACATCCTCTATCGCGAGCGCACCGCGGGAGGCGAGCCATGAGCGCTGCCGAAACCGAAGCCCGCGCCGCCGAATGGCTGATCCGCAAGCGCGATGCGGCGGGCTGGCGCGAGGAAGACCAGCAAACGCTCGACGCCTGGCTCGATGAAGCCCCCGCGCACCTGATGGCCTATTGGCGGCTCGAATCCGCATGGGAACGCGCCGACCGCCTCACCGCGCTCAGCACGCAATCGAAATCCGCCATGCTCATCCGCGCGGGCCGCCGCGCCGCACCCATGGCGATGCGCGTTGCCGCCGCCGCGATCGTTCTTGGCGCCATCGGCGTGGGCGCGAACATGCTGATGCCGCGCGCGCCGGCGGCCTCGATCTACAAAACCGCCATCGGCGGCCGCGAAGTGCTCTCGCTCGCCGACGGATCGAAGATCGAACTCAACACCGATACCGAAGTCCGCATCGCGGGCGACGCCAAGGGCCGCAAGATCTCGCTCGAAAAGGGCGAGGCCTTCTTCCAGATCAAGCACGACCCCTCGCGCGAATTCGTGGTGCTCGCGGGCAACCGGCGCATCGTCGATCTCGGCACCAAATTCATCGTGCGCCGCGATGCCGACAAATTGGAAGTGAGCCTGCTCGAAGGCCGCGCCCGCCTCGAAGCGCCGAACGACGCCGACGGCCCCAAATCCATCGAACTCGAACCCGGCGACATGGCGGTGGCGAAAGCCAACCAGACGACATTGTGGAAAAAGCCGGTTGCAGCAATCGCCGATACGCTCGCCTGGCGCAAAGGCTTGCTTGTGTTCGACGAAACGCCGCTCGCCGACGTCGCCGCGGAGTTCAATCGCTACAACCGCAAGAAGCTGATCGTGGTGGGCGATGCCGCCCGCAAACTCGCCATCGGCGGACATTTCCAGGCCGACAACGTCGAAACCTTCGCCCGCGTGGCGCAAGGCACGCTCGGCCTGCACGTCGAAAACAAGCCAGACGAAATCATCATCACGCGCTGAACAGTTAAGGGGGGAATATGAACCGCAAATCCAAACGCCTGGCGCAACTGACGCTGCAACTGCTATGCGCAGCCTCATTCGCAGGCTTCGCCCAAGCCGAAGACTTCAACATCCCGCGCGGCGATCTGAAAGCCGCACTCGACACCTACGCCACGCAAACCGGCACGCAGTTCATCTACGAAAGTGCTGCGCTAAAAGGCATCCAGACGCAAGGCGTCCACGGCAACCTCCCCGCCGACGCAGCGCTTTCCCGCATCCTCACCGGCACCGGCTTCACCATGCGCAAGGACGCCACCGGCGCCATCGGCATCACGCGCACGACGCAAAGCGCAACCGACATGCCATCGATGAAGCTGGCCCAGGCCGCGCCCGCGCGTGCCGCGGTGGAAACGGTGACGGTTACATCGTCAAAGCTGGGCGGCGCGGATGTGCAGAGCATCCCGATTGCGATCACCGCACTGTCACAGGAACAGTTGACGGCCACGCAGACCGCTGGCGGTCCAGATCTCGTGAAACAGGTGCCGAACCTAACGTTCACCAAGACGAATTTCAGCGGTTATAGCATCAATATCCGCGGTATTGGCACACAGGCAATCTCGGTCACCACCGATCCTGCAGTTGCCGTTTCGCTTAACGATACTCCGTTTATCCGCAACCACTTTTTCGAACAGGAGTTTTTCGACGTCGGCCAGCTTGAAGTTTTGCGCGGGCCGCAAGGCACGCTTTATGGACGAAATGCGACAGCCGGCGTTGTGAACATAACAACTGCCAAGCCAACCGACCAATTCGAGGCAATGGCGTCAGGCGAAATCGGCAATTATCACCAGCGGCGATTTGAGGGCATGCTCAACATACCCATCGTCGACGATCGCCTGGATGTCCGCCTCGCCGGCGAATGGACAAAGCGCCAGGGCTACAGCGTCAATGCGCTGACGAACCAGCGCATTGACGGCCGCGATCTGTGGTCCATGCGCGCCACAATCGGTTGGAGGCCCGCTGAAAGTCTGCAAGCTTACCTTGTTTGGGAACACTTCTCCGAAAACGACGATCGGATGCGCAGCGCCAAACAGCTCTGCAAGCGGGACGAAGGTCCCAGCGAGGTCAACGGTGTTTCAATCCCTGGCTACGGACCGCAGCATGGGCTGGCAGACGGCTTGAGTCAGGGGTGCCTGCCCGCTTCGCCTTACTCCGCAGATTCATTCCAGACACCGAATGGTCAATCGTTGTCGTTCTTGAGCGGTCTGCAGCTACTCAATCTTATGAATGACCATGATCCCTATTTAAGCACCACGCAGTCGCAAAACCTCCGCGTGATCGAGTCCTCGGTCGAGCCCACCTATAAGGCCAAAAACGACATAGTGGAGTTGAATGCCGACTATGCCATCACGCCGGAACTAACACTCTCTTCGCAAACGGGCTTTAGTAACGACTTCCTCTATTCGACGGAAGATTACAATCGGTTCAACACGACGCCCGGCGTATTCAACTATTTCGGGCCGGCCCAACCCTATCCCAATCCAGATCCGTTTGGCCAAATACTGTTTCCCAGCCGCGGACAAATCTCGCCGGAGGGCGTGTTTTGCGATCCGCAACTGGGTTGCAGTGATAGGCTGGTTGGCGCCGATCTGGACGAGCTGCATTCATGGCAACTCAGCCAAGAATTCCGTATCAGTTCGAAATTCTCAGGGCCATTGAACTTCAGTTTTGGCGGAAACTATCTGCATTACGAGATTGACGAGAGCTACTATGTCTTTATCAACGCTCTAACGATTCTCTCTTCGATCGTTCAGGGACAGAACTTACCGGCGTGGAGTTCCGGCAACATCGACAACCATGAATGTTTGGGAGGTTATTTCTACGCAGATCCCGCTGAGGGCACGCTGAATCCATTTCAGTGCGGCTATATAGACCCAAATCCGATTTCGAGCCTGAACGGAAACGGTCACAACTATTTCCGCAGCCACAACCCGTATGTACTGAACTCCTACGCAGGTTTTGGAGAGGCTTATTATGACGTTATGCCGGATTTGAAATTCATTGGCGGTCTCCGCTGGACCGACGATCAAAAGCATTTCCCGATGATACCGAGCTTCTTGCTCATTCGCGGCTGGGGCTCGTATGTCGAACAAGTTGTGAATCAGGAATGGAGCGAGGTCACCGGACGGGCGGCGATCAATTGGACGCCGAAGCTCGACTTCACCGATCAAACTCTCATTTATGCCTCGTTCGCGCATGGTTACAAAGCGGGTGGCGCCAATCCGCCGGGTGCAACGCTGCTCAAGAACAGTGACACCGATTATGGCGCGTCCCAACCCACGCATCCGCTGACATTCGCACCCGAATTCATCAACGCTTATGAACTCGGCACCAAGAACACGTTGCTCGACGGGGCTCTTACCCTGAATGGCGACTTCTTCTTTTACGACTATAAGGGCTACCAGATATCGCAGATCATCGACCGTACGTCGGTGAACATCAACGTCGATGCGCGTGTCAAAGGCGCGGAGTTGGAAGCCGCTTATGAACCGATGCCGGGGTTGCGTTTCAATTTTGCTGGCGGATGGGAGAACTCCGAAATTAATAAAGGTCAGGGCGCCATCGATTTGATGGATCGCACTGCCGGTCACAGCGATTGGCTGGTTCTCAAGCCGACGATCACGCGTGCTTCGAATTGTGTCATTCCGTCCTATGTCGTTTCGGAAGCCGTTGCTGCGGGACGACAAGACGCGGTGTTCTACAACGCGGGAGCCACGGGCGGTCAGACGTCAGGTATCGGTACAATCATATCGGCGTGTCAGACGGCCTATGATGCAGGCTTCGATCCATTGACGAACCTGCAGTACAAGCAAAATCCCACTGTGGGATCTGGCCCGCCGTTCATACCGCCAGCGGGATATGCCGGTTTCGATCCGCTGGCTGGTACGCCCGGAGATCCCTATCACGGACAAAACACGCAAGATGGTCACGACTATGGGCCCGCGCCGAATAACGGCGCCGGCTTCGACAAGGAATTAGGCGGTAATGAATTGCCCAACACACCGCCGTTCACGCTGTCTGCTGGCGCCCAATACACGTTGCCGATATCCGAAGATTGGGCCGGAACGCTGCGCGCCGATTACTATTGGCAGGACTATTCCTGGGCGCGCATTTTCAACGACAATCCCTATGACAGGTTGCGCGGCTATACCAACGTGAACCTCACGCTGATCCTGACAAACCAGGGGGGCTGGCAGGTGATGCTCTACGACAAGAACGTGTTCAACACCACTGATATAACAGGCACGTTCCTCAACAGTGACGATAGCGGGCTGACCACAAATGTGTTCACAACCGATCCTCGGTTGATCGGCGTTCGCGTCACGAAGAACTGGTGAAGGGGGGACCAATGAGCGAACTGACGACAGCCAAAGCAAACTGCAGAGTGCTTCACGCCTATCTTCTGTCCACCGCATGTGCTTTCGCCGTGTGGGCCGCCAGCGGCGCAGCGGTTGCCGAAGATGCGGACCGCCCGTCGGTATGGATCGATCTTGGCGGTCAGCTCGAGCGGATGACCTCGAGCCAGGAAACCTTTTCTCCGCCGTTCCTCGGCGCGTTCGAGGGTTTCGATCCGATCCAGTCTGTCCAGCGAGCCCCACGTTACTCATATGGCGGTGAAGGCAAGGTCGAGTTCGATCCGAGAGGAAGTGAGTGGTCTTTCTCTGTCGGTATCCGTTACGGGCGGTCGAACGGAAGCAAAGCGTTGTACCAACGCCACCCGGAAGTGACCGCGACACTCAAGACTCTTTTGGGACTGGTAACACATCAGACTGTTCTTCCTCCGCCACCACATCTGAATGCTTCCAACAAAGACGAAGAAGCACATGCGATCATCGATTTTCAGGTTGGCAGGGATATCGGAATCGGTTTGTTCTCGCGAAATTCGAAGTTGGAGTTCGGCGTTCGTCTCGCGCAGTTCACATCGCATCGCCAGACAAATCTTAATGGCGTTCCTAGCCTCTTCTTTACCGGCACGGGCCCCAAATATCCGGGCTTTTTTCAAAGTCACTATCACTTCTCTGGGGCGACGGACGTTCGCCGAAGCTTCAGGGGGATTGGGCCTTCGATCTCGTGGAATTCGTCTTCACCGATTGTGGAGACGGGCGAAGGAAGTTCGATCGAACTGGATTGGGGGATCAATGCCGCGGCTTTGTTTGGGCGGCAGAAAGTCAGCGGCCAACGCAATGTAACGGCTCTGCATTACAAGTCGTTCACCGAGATCAGTTTTAGCGGTTACACGATATATAGGGGTGTGGCTTCCAGCTATCGCCATCCGCACAATCTCGGTCGCACACATTCGGTGATCGTTCCTAATGTTGGCGGATTTGCCGGTGTTTCATTTCGTTATGCAGCCGCCAAAATGACTTTCGGCTATCGCGGCGATTTCTTTTTCGGCGCCATCGACAGCGGCATAGATGCCCGGAAGAAAGCCGATGTTGGATTTTACGGTCCGTTCGCTTCGATCAGCATCGGCTTCTGACGGCGGATTTGGGGGACACATATCAAAGGCGGCGGAGCGATCCGCCGCCCTTTTCTTTTGGGTCCATTGGACAAATCGAAGGTGTAGAATAATTTCCTTTATTTTGGCCTTGAAACCTGATTATCAGTAATCTATTTTCCTATAATAAGTCTGGAAGAGGCCAGGAAACCCAAATACATCGGCCCAAGGGCCGGGACGCACGCGAATGGAAATACAGGGCAGGGGGCGAGCTCGCGCGCTCCCGTGCGGGATGTGAAGGGAATGCCGGAATTCGCGAAATCCGGTCCTTGGCCGTCCGCAAGCTCAAGGGTCGGAGTGTAGGTGCGGAAGGCAGCAACGCGTGAAGGCGGCCGGCTTCTCCGCCTGCCGTGGCTTCGAGGCGAAAAGGCAGGCCCATGCCGGAACCATCCGGTTTCCGTGTAACGCCTGCCTTTTTGCCATGCGGCCACAGCAAGCCGCTCCCATATAAGAAGTCGGGATCGCCGCCTTTGCCTGCCTCGGTCCCGGGGTGTAAACCCCCCTGAACCAGGCTGCTTCGGACCCGTTGCCCAAGGATGTATTGGCTTCACCTGCTAGGCGTATTCACTGCCGCGTTGGGCCTTTTCGGGGCGGCTTATGCCCTGATCGCCGCGGCGGCGGCCGCGCGTGCTTTGGGAACTCCGGCGCCCGCGCCGCTGCGTCTGCCTTCGGTGACGCTGCTCAAGCCGCTTCATTCCGATGAACCGTGGCTGGCCCAGAACCTCGAAAGTTTCTTCGTCCAGGATTACCCCGGGGCCGTCCAGGTCGTGTTCGGCGTGCAGAACGCGGCCGATCCTGCCATCGAGACGGTGCGTGCGCTTCAGGCAAAGCACCCCGATCTCGATATGGAACTGGTGATCGATGCGCGGCTGTTCGGCGCCAATCGCAAGATATCGAACCTGATCAACATGTTCCCGCGCGCCCGCCACGACGTGCTGATCCTGTCGGACAGCGACATCGCCGTGCCGCGCAACTGGCTGAAAACCGTCATCGGCACGTTGCAGCAGCCGGGTGTCGGCGCGGTGACGTGTCTTTATATCGGCAAGCCGTTGGACAATCTGTGGTCCAAGCTCGCCGCGATGGGCATTTCCTATCAGTTCCTGCCGAATGTCGTTGTCGGCACGCAGGCAAGTTTGGCCGCTCCCTGTTTCGGCTCCACCATCGCGTTCACGCGCAAGACGCTGGAAGAGATCGGTGGCTTTCATGCCTTCACCGGCTTCCTCGCCGACGATTATGAAATCGGCCGTGCCGTGCGCGAAAAGGGTTACACGCTCGCGCTGCCGCACATCGTCGTCGATCACACCTGCTCCGAACAAAGCCTGGGCGAATTGATCCGCCACGAATTGCGCTGGAACCGCACCATCCGCAGCATCAATCCTTCCGGCCATATCGGTTCGGGCGCGATCCATGCGCTGCCGCTCGCCTTCATCGCGGCGTTGCTGCTCGGCTTCGGCCCCATTTCGCTTGGCGTGCTGGCGGCGGCGTTTCTTGCGCGCGCGGTGCTCAAGCTGCGCATCGACAATCTCGTGGGCGTGAAGGCTGGGCCGCTCTGGCTTTTGCCCTTGCGCGACACCATCTCTTTCGTGGTTTTCCTTGGTTCGTTGTTCGGCAGTTCCATCCATTGGCGTGGCGAACGTTTCGACATGCATGCCAGCGGCGGCTTTTCCCAATCTGAGGTTTCGTGATGATGAAGACGCTTTTCCTCCAGGCCCCCTCGTTCGACGGTTTCGATGGCGGCGCAGGCTCGCGCTATCAGGCCAAGCGCGAGATCAAATCGTTCTGGTATCCCACCTGGCTCGCCCAGCCCGCGGCGCTGGTGGAGAATTCCAAGCTGATCGATGCGCCCCCGCACAAGACCTCGCTCGCCGAAGTCGTGGCGCAGGCAAAGGATTTCGATCTCGTCGTGGCGCACACCTCCGTTCCGTCGTTCAAGTCGGACGTGAAGGTGATCGAGGCGTTGAAAGCCGCCAACCCCAACCTCAAGGCGGGCCTGATCGGCGCGAAGGTTGCGGTCAATGCCGAAGGTTCGCTGCGCGAAGGTGCTGCCATCGATTTCGTCGCCCGCAACGAATTCGATTTCACGATCAAGGATGTCGCCGACGAAATCCCCTGGGGCGAAATCAAGGGCATTTCCTATCGCAACAAGCAGGGCGTGATCGTCCACAACGAAGATCGCCCGATGATCGAGAATATGGACAGCCTTCCCTGGGTCACGCCGGTCTACAAGCGCGATCTCGTGATGGAGAATTACTTCATCGGCTATCTGAAACACCCTTACATCTCGATCTATACCGGCCGCGGCTGCAAATCGCGCTGCACCTTCTGCCTGTGGCCGCAAACGGTGGGCGGTCACAACTACCGCACGCGCTCCGTCCAGCATGTGATCGATGAAATCAAATGGGCGATGAAGGCGTTCCCGCAGACGAAGGAATTCTTCTTCGACGACGATACCTTCACCGACAATCTGCCCCGCGCTGAAGCCATCGCCAAAGAGCTCGGCAAAATCGGCGTCACCTGGTCGTGCAATGCCAAGGCCAATGTGCCGTATGAATCGCTGAAAAAGCTGCGCGATGGCGGCTTGCGCCTGCTGCTCGTCGGCTATGAATCCGGCAACCAGCAGATCCTTCACAACATCAAAAAAGGCATGCGCATCGAAGTCGCCGAGAAGTTCACGAAGGATTGCCACGAACTTG
>CAZTCU010000022.1:0-18412 GCA_964612235.1 uncultured Rhizobium sp. | reverse complement strand
GGTGGATTGTCGTGGCCGCGTCTTGCCGCCTGGAGCGAGCGCACCATGTGGCGCCACGCGACCGCTGTGTTGCCCGTGACCAAGGTGCTGGGCCGCTATGTCACCGACGCCGGCGTTCCTGAGGCGCATATTGTCGTCACGCCGAACGGCGTCGACACAAAACGCTTTGCGCCCGCGGATTGCGAAGCCGCCAAACGCGCGCTTGGCCTGTCGTCGCCACTGGTTTTGGGTTTTGTCGGCTATGTGCGCGAGTGGCATGGGCTGGAGCATGTTGTCGATCTGGTGGCGAAAGATCCCGCGATGTCCGATGCGCATCTGCTGATTGTCGGCGACGGGCCTGCGCGGCAGGCGTTGGAGGAGCGCGCGAAAGCGGCAGGCGTCGAAAGCCGGGTCACGATCACGGGCGTCATGCCCCACGAGAAATTACCCGGCTATGTTTCGGCGTTCGACATCGCGTTGCAGCCGGAGGTGACGTCCTACGCCTCGCCGCTCAAGCTGTTCGAATATATGGCGATGGGGCGAGCGATCGTGGCGCCCGCGAGCGAGAATATTCTCGAAGTGCTGGAAGACGGCGCGGACTCCATACTGTTCCCGAAGGGCGATATGAATGCGTTCGCCGCCGCCGTCGCGCGCCTTGCCGCCGACGCGCCGCTGCGTGCGAAACTCGGAGCGGGCGCAGTGGCAAAAATCGCCCGGCGCGATCTCACCTGGCGGGGCAATGCGATCCGCGTGGCGGCGCTCGCCTGGAACCTGTCGCGACCGGTGCATCCCGCTTCACAGGCCGCTTAAATGGCTGACAAGCTTTCGATCCTGACCGCCACGACGCTTTTTCCAAATCCCGTGCAGCGGGCTCATGGGGTGTTCGTCGAAACGCGGCTGCGCCATCTGCTGGCGAGTGGCGAAGTTACCGCGCATGTGCTGGCGCCCATCCCGTGGCTGCCGCCGATGGTGCGCTATTCGTCTTATGGTCCGCTTCAGACGGTGCCCTCAAGGGAACAACGTAATGGGCTGATCGTCGAACACCCGCGTTATCTCGTGGTGCCGAAATTCGGCATGACGCTGACGCCGCTTACGCTCTATCGCGCCATGCGCAAACGCTTTGTTGCCCTTCTGAAGGAGGGCCATCGTTTCGATCTGATCGACGCGCATTATTTCTATCCCGATGGCGTCGCCGCGGTGCGCCTGGCGCGCGAGTTCAATCTGCCGGTGACCGTCACGGCGCGCGGGACCGATCTCAACCTGATCCCGGAATTTTCGGCGCCGCGCAAAATGATCCTGGATGCCGCTTCCAAGGCCGATGGCATGATTACCGTATGCCAGGCGTTGAAGGACACGCTGATCGAAATGGGTGTCGCGGACGAGCGCGTGACGGTCTTGCGCAACGGTGTCGACCTCGAACTCTTCCGTCCCGTCGACCGCGCGGCTGCGCGCAGCGCATTGGGTCTGTCGCGGCGCACGCTGGCGTCGGTGGGGCTTTTGATCGACCGGAAGGGGCATCATCATATCATCCGTGCACTGAAGGATTTGCCCGATAACGATCTCCTAATTGCGGGCGACGGCCCGGACCGGCGCGCGCTCGAGCGGCTGGTGGTGGAAGAGGGCGTCGCCGATCGGGTACGCTTCCTTGGTTCGGTCGATCAGAACCGTCTGCGCGAGATCTACAATGCGGTGGATGCGTTGGTTCTGGCATCCAGCCGGGAGGGCTGGGCCAATGTGCTTCTGGAATCGATGGCGTGCGGCACGCCGGTCGTGGCCTCCGCGGTGTGGGGCACGCCGGAAGTCGTGGCGCGGCCCGAAGCCGGCGTCCTCATGCCGTCGCTCGATCCGCAGGGCGTGGCCGAGGGCGTGCGCCGGTTGTTTGCTGCCTATCCCGACCGGGAGGCCACGCGCCGGTATGCCGAAGGGTTCAACTGGAACGCGACCACGGAAGGCCAATTGAAACTTTTTCGCGGCATCCTCGCGCGGCGGTAGCATATGATATTCGAATGGCAATGCCGGAATTGAAATCCTGCGTGATCCGGCCGAGTTCGCTGGGCGAAGGCGACGTCGCGTTGTGGCGGTCCTTCCTGCAATCGTCGCCTGCGTTCGCGGCACCGTTCCTTTCCCATGCTTATGCCGTGACGGCGGAGCGTTGTTTCGGCGGCGTGCATGTTGCGAAGTTCGAGCAGGGGGGACAGACAGCCGGATTTTTTCCGTTTCAATATCGCTCGCCCTTTCATCGTCTCGCGGGCATCGGCGAGGCGGTGAGCGGATACCTCGCCGATTATTTCGGCTTGATCGCGGCCCCGGACTTCAGGATTTCCGATGGGGAGCTTTTGCGCGCCGCCGGATTGAACGCGATTTATTTCACCCATCTCGAAGAAACGCAGGCGGCGTTCGGGCTAAGCGGCACGCAGCCGGAGTTGGGCGTGCGCATCGATTTTCCCGATGGCGGCAAGGCCTTCTGGGACGAGCGGCGCAAGCTGGACAAGAAATTCACCGGCGACACCGAACGCCGCGAACGCCGTCTTATCGAGACGCATGGGCCGCTTCGTTTCGTGTTCCGCCATGCCGATTGTCGCGGGGAATTGCAAAAACTGATCGAGGCCAAGCGCGCGCAATACGCCAGAACCGGCGTGAAGGACTCCATGGGCGAGGCTTCGACACGCAGGTTCCTCGAAATGTTATGCGAGGTGAGCGACCCGGACTGCCGCGCGACGCTCTCCACGCTGCACGCCGGCGATCGGTGGATCGGTTCGCATTTCGGCTTGATGCATGGCAGCACGCTGCATTACTGGTTTCCCGTTTATAATCCGCAGATGCGCAATTTCGGGCCAGGCCGGCTGCTGATTAAGGCGATCATCGACGCTTCAATCGAGAACGGCGTCACACGCATCGACCGCGGAGCAGGGGACTCGCAGGCCAAGCTCGATTTCGAAACCTCGCGCCACCAGTTCCTTCGGGGAATATGGTCCAGACCCGGCTTCGCGTCGCTGGGCTATCGCGCTGCCCTCTCCATGCAATGGCGCCTGCAGACTCTTCGAAAAAAGGCCGCAGCGGAATCGCCCGCATGAGCCAGCAAAGCGCGAACTCCAGACACCTGTTACATGCGTTCTCGACATTTGCGGTCGGAGGGCAGCAGACGCGGTTTGTCAGTCTGGCCAATGCACTCGGCGGAAAATACCGTCACACCATCCTGGCAATGGACGGAAATCACGAAGCCGCTGCGGGCCTTGCCGCAGGCGTGGACTTCACGATCGCAACGATGCCCGTCGTGAAATCGGGCGGGGTCAGCCTCGCGAATTTGCGCGCGATGCGGGGCTTGTTGAAGCGGCTCCGGCCCGATCTCCTTTGCACCTACAATTGGGGCACCATCGAATGGGCGCTGGCCAATCGGCTGTCGGCGATTTGTCCGCAAATTCATATCGAAGACGGATTTGGCCCTGATGAGGCGCCCGACCGCCAGCATTTCCGCCGCAGGGTCATGCGCCGGTTCAGTCTTTCGTGGTGCGTGCGCGTCGTCGTTCCTTCGCGCGTACTTCAGGATGTCGCGATCGGAAAATGGCGTCTCGCCGTGGAGCAGGTGCTCTACCTTCCGAACGGCATCGACTGCGAACGGTTCGCGCGCGCGCCTGATGGCGAGCTTCTGAAATCGTTCGGAATCGCCGGCGACCACGTCGTTGTCGGCACCGTCGCCGCGCTGCGTGCGGAGAAGAATTTGGAACGCCTGTTGAATGTGTTTGCGGCCTCGCGTCTGCCACCGTCTGCGCGATTGGTGATCGTGGGCGATGGGCCGCAACGGGACATGCTCGCGCAAACGGCGTCGCGGCTGGGTATTTTCGGTCAAACGATCATGACTGGCGCGATGAACGCCCCAGAACGCATTCTCGGTCGCTTCGACGTGTTTGCGCTTACTTCAGACACCGAACAGATGCCCAATTCCGTACTGGAAGCGATGGCGGCCGGACTTCCCGTGCTCGCGACCGATGTGGGGGACGTCAAGCAGATGCTGGCGGCTGAGAACGCGACTTATGTCCTGCCGCGCGAAGACGCAGACGGTCTCGCACGGGCGCTCCTCGCGCTTGTCGAAGATGGGGCTGCCCGGCAGGGCATCGGCAGCAAGAACCAAGCGAAGGTCCGTTCCGAATATGCACTGGAGACCATGGTCAGGCGCTATGACACGCTTTTCGATGGGGCCGTAAGGGGCAAAGTTTCCTAAGAGCGCGGCACTTTCTGCGAAATCGGTCTGCTCGGTCATAGTCGCCGCAAGCTTTATTGGCGCATAAATTAACTTCCCATGGTTTTATGATGGGCGCGGGCAGGCCGTCGGTCCGGAACAAGCAGCGGCCGCCCCAAGGTGGGATCGAAGGGCCGGATGGCTGACCGAAAATCACATGCAATGCTGCCCGCGAGCAGCGCAGACGTCGTCGCGTTCCCCGCGGCCGCGCGTCCGCGGCTTGTGGTGATTGTCGATGCCGAAGAAGAGTTCGACTGGAGTGCGCCGTTCTCCCGCGCCAACCGCAGTGTTACGACCATCGCCGCTCAATTCCACGCTCAGCGTATTTTCGAGAAGTTCGGCGTCGAACCGGCCTATGCGGTCGACTATCCGGTTGCCTCGCAGGAAGACGGTTACAAACCCCTGCGCGAATTGATGCAGTCTGGAGCATGCTCCATCGGCGCGCAGCTTCATCCGTGGGTGACGCCGCCGCACGAAGAAGCCGTCTGCGAACACAATTCCTTTGCGGGAAATCTCCCTGCGGATCTCGAACGCCGCAAGCTTGAGCAACTCACCGAAATGATCGAGCAGAGTTTCGGTGTGCGGCCTAGGCTCTATCGCGCCGGGCGTTACGGCGCCGGAAGCGCCACGACCAAAATCATCGAGGATCTGGGATATCAGATCGATTGCAGCGTGCTGCCCGGACAGCCTGCTGCCCGGTTGGGGCCGGATTACAGCGGCGGCACCGCGCGTCCCTACTGGATCGGTTCCAAACGGCAGATACTGGAATTGCCGGTCACCATCGCGACGCTGGGGGCCAGCGACGATGTGTATGGAAAACTCGCCTCACCCCTGGGCCGCAGATTGAAAATCCCCGCCGTCTTGGCGCGGCTCGGAGTCATGGAGCGTATCCGGCTGACGCCGGAAGGCACCACTCTGGAAGAGGCCAAACATCTCACGCGCCGCATGTATCGCGGGGGACAGAAAATCTTTGCGGTGAGCTATCACACGCCGTCACTGGTTCCCGGCAACACGCAATATGTGCGCGACGAAAAGGAGCTCCAGAAGTTCCTCGGCTGGCTGGAAGGCTACCTTGAATTCTTCATGGATGAGATGCGTGGCGAAGTTTCAACGCCTCTTGCAATTCGTGACTGGGCACGCTCATTGAGAAGCTTGGGCTCTCTTGGCCAAAGCGACAGGATGATGCGTTTGGAATCCGGACAACGAGTGAGTGTTGTCATACCCGCCCACAACTCGGCCGCGACCTTGGCGCGGGCGCTGGATTCCGTCGTGGCGCAAACCGTTCCGCCCTATGAAACGATCGTTGTCGACGATTGCAGCATCGACGAAACCCCGGCTGTGGCAGCCCGCTATGCCGACCGCGGCGTACGGGTTGTCTCGCTTAAGCGGCGCGGGGGTGCCGCGGGAGCGCGCAACGAAGGGGTCAAATCCGCGCGCGGCGAGATCATTGCATTCCTTGATTCCGACGATGAATGGCTGCCGGCCAAGCTCGAAAAACAGCTTGCCATTTTGGATTCGGATGATCGCCTGTCTCTGGTGTTTTGTTCCTCCACGCTCTTTGGACCCGACGGCCGCAACCTTGGCGACATTTACGGCGGCCACGCCCCCACGGTGGGACCGGATGCGTGGAAGGCCTTGCTGGTCACCAACTTCATTGCGACGCCTTCCGTCATGGCGAGGCGCGCGCAGCTTCTGGCGCTGGGCGGTTTCGATTGCAGTCTGAAGATCGGCGAGGATCAGGATATGTGGATTCGCCTCGCCCTGGTCGGGGATGTCGGATTCGAGCCGGAGAGCCTCGTGAAGGTCCATGAGCGGGAAAACAGTCTCTCGAACTGGAATCTGGACGAGCAGCTACGCTACACCCTGCCCATGATCGAAAAGCACGTCGCGGTGCTGTCCCGTCGGCTGACCCGGGCGGAAGTCCGCAATATCCGGGGCGAGCGGCTGGGCCGCCTGGGCCGGGTCGCCTATACCAGGGGCCAGCGGCTAAAGGGTGCCCGCATGATGCTGGAGGCCACCCTTCTGGGCCACCGCCCGTTCGAGAATCTTTACTATCTGATGACGGCCTCTCCCCCCGCCAACGGTCTCAAGACATTGATCCGCCGCAGCCTGACGCGGTGATGGCGCGCCATCGGGCGGCTATCGCCGGATCATATTGACATGCCTTCCAAATTTGCTTCGACCCCGGTCCGAAACTTAACCCTCATCCAATATTTGAGGGCTATAGCAATTACTTTCGAGGGACGGGCGTGGTATCAAATCTCGCCATACAAATATTGGGCCAAATATCGTAAATGTCGCTCTCGGCAGCGTTCTATACCCATGTAGCGGCAGCCCTCGGTTACGCGGTTTTCGTAGCGCTCTTGGCCGTGAGGGGGGCTCGCACGCGCCCGACGGCGCTCATGGCGCTTGCCGCCGCCGCAACGGCCGGCTGGGGCCTGTGCTGGGCTCTCTACGACCTCGACATGGTTTCTATATGGGCCCCCCTGTTGGCGGCCACGATCCGCGACGCAAGCTGGATCGCCGTTGTGCTGGTGACCCTGGCGGCGTGCCGCGGGCAAAACGCCTTGTGGCTGAAACTCGTGATGCTTTCGGCCGCGGTTCTCTCCATCGATGCCGTCTTCTCCGGCCTGCAACTCAATTTGGGAAGCGTTGCGGGCATCACTGTCGATTACCAGGTGACGCGCATTGTCACCGCGATCCTGGGGCTGATCCTCGTCGAGAACCTGTTGCGCAACGTGTCGTCGGACGAATTCTGGGCGGTCAAATCGCTGGGTATCGGACTAACGGCGATTTTCGTATTCAATCTTGTCTTGCGGATTCCGCAATTCCTCACCCATGCTACCGATGACGGGCTGATCGCGGCTCAGCCGGTGGTTTTGCTGATCTCGTTGCCGTTGTTCGTGATGGCAGCCGTGCGCAGCCCCACGCTCAAACTTAACATCCACTCTTCGCGTCGTGTCGTCTTCCACACGGCAACGCTGGTAGCGGCCGGCGTATTGCTGCAGGGCACCGCGCTCGCGGCATACTATGTCCGCACCTATGGCGGGGCCACAGCCACCATTCTTTCCGTGCTCGTGATTTTCAGTGTGCTGGTGGCATTCGCCGTGGCGGTGACTTCCGGCACGATTCGTTCGGCACTGCGTACCTTCATCAACGAAAACTTCTTCACCTACAAATACGACTACCGCGTCGAATGGCAGAAGTTCATCCAGTCGCTTTCGGCATGGGACGATGGCGGTATCGCGATGCGCGTCTTGCGGACCCTTTCGGAATTGATGGGTACGCCGGGAGGCGCGTTGTGGTCTTATCGCGATCGGTGGGGCCAGTTCATGCCGGTGGCCCAATGGTCGTTCCCTATAGAGCTCGCGCCTCTCGGAATGGACGACGGCGCGGTCAAAGCGTTCGAAGACGAAAGCGTCGCCTATGTTGATCTGACAGCTGCGGAAGAAGGCCATGCAGCCGCACTCTGGCGCGACCGCTTTCCCGCGGCGTGGCTGGTGGTGCCGCTGCGCTATCGCTCGACCTTGGCCGGTATCGCCGTCCTCAATCCGCCGCGCGTAGCCAAATCGCTCAACTGGGAAGATAAGAACCTCATTGCGCTGGTCGCGATGCAGCTTGCAGCCTATCTCGTGCAGGAAGAAACGGCGCAGGCGCTGGCGGATGCGCGACAGCTCGAGGAATTCAACAAGCGCATCGCCTTTATCCTGCACGACATCAAGAACACGATCGGCCAGTTGAGCCTGATCGCCCGCAACGCCGAACAGTTCGGCGACAACGCCGAATTCCGCAAGGACATGGTGCTCACGATCGAGCATTCGGTCGAGAAGCTTCACGAGTTGCTGGCGCGGCTGCGCGGCGAGGCGGGCGCCCTGCCGGTGGCGGCTGCAGAAGGCACCAACCTCACCGCGCTTATCGCTGATTTCGTTGCCCGCAAACGCGGCATCGGCGTCGATATCGTGATGGCCGATATGGAGGCGCCTGCGTTTGTTTCTCTGTCCGATCAGAAAGCGTTTCTCAACGTGCTGGAGCATGTTGTGACGAACGCCGTAGAGGCGACGCCTGCAGGCGCCCAGGTCCGCATCCGCATCGAAACCGGCGGCGGCAGAGTGCGCGTGAGCGTGGACGATCAGGGGGCGGGCATGACGCCTCAATTCATCGCGAAAGAGCTTTTCCGTCCCTTGCGGACCACGAAGGGGGCGGGCATGGGTATCGGCGCCTACCAGGCAAAAGAAACGATGCGAGATCTTGGCGGCGACATCGAGGTGGCGAGCAGGGTAGGCAAGGGCACGACCATAACGCTACTGCTTCCGAGTGCAGGACGGCAGCAGCGGCGGGTTTCGGCAGGAGGGACGCGGCGATCAGCGAAGCGCCTGAGCAAGGCGAATCTATCCTGCTGGTGGAGGACGATCCCGGCCTCCAGCGCCAGATGAAATGGGCGCTGGCACCGCACGTCGCCACCGTCGCGGGAACGCGCGCCGAGGCGATGCGCCAGTTCAAGTCGAACGGCGGCTTCCGTATCATCCTGCTCGATCTTGGCTTGCCGCCGGATCAGGATGGCGCCAGTGAAGGACTGAAGACACTCGAGGAAATCCTCGTCGCCAGCCCGCGCACCAAGGTGATCGTGGTCAGCGGCAATGCCGACCGCGCCAATGCTGTGAAGGCGGTAGGCAAGGGCGCTTTCGATTTCATCCAGAAGCCGATCGACATCGACGTGCTGAAACTCGTCGTCGACCGTGCCGTGCGCATGCACATGCTGGAAGAGGAAAACCGCAGCCTTCGCGAAACCGCCAATCTAAGCCTGCCGGGACTTGTCTACGGGTCGCCGCAGATGGGCAAGGTCAAGCGCATGATCGAGCGGCTCGGTCCCGCCGAAGTCAGCGTGCTTATCACCGGCGAAAGCGGAACCGGCAAGGAAGTCGTCGCGCGCGGGCTGCACGACGTTTCCCACCGCCGCACCGGAAAATTCATCGCCATCAACTGCGCGTCGATCCCGGAAAACCTGTTGGAAAGCGAGTTGTTCGGTCACGAGCGCGGCGCGTTTACCGGCGCGGTGAAGCAGACGCCGGGCAAATTCGAACTGGCCGACAATGGCACGCTGTTCCTCGATGAAATCGGCGACATGCCGATGCCGTTGCAGGCGAAGCTCCTGCGCTTTTTGCAGGAGCGCCAGTTCGAGCGTGTCGGCGGCCGCGCCACGATCTCGGTGAATGTGCGGGTGATCTCCGCCACCAACAAAAACCTCGAAGCCTACGTTGCGGAAAACAAGTTTCGCGAAGACCTCTACTATCGCCTTAACGAAGTGCGGATCGAACTGCCCCCGTTGCGCGAACGCGAAAGCGACGCGGTGGTGCTCGCTCATCACTTCTTCAATATCTACAACCGGACCAACCACCGCAATCTGCGCGGCTTGTCCGACGATGCGGTGGCGGCCATCAGCGCCTACGGTTGGCCCGGCAACGTGCGCGAACTGGAAAACCGGTTGAAGCGTGCGGTGGTGATGTCGGAGGGGCCGGTGGTAACTGCTGCGGACCTTGATCTGGCGGTGCAGGTCGACGCCGAACCCCGCAGCCTCAACCTCAAGATCGAAACGGAAAAGCTGGAACGCGCTTTGTTGAACGAAGCGTTGGCCGTCTCGCAGGGGAATATTTCGAAAGCGGCGAAGCTTCTGGGGATCAGCCGCCCCCATCTCTACAATCTCAAACGGCTTCGCGAAGTCTGACGCCGGTGTTCATAGGAGGATTTGCCGTGAGCAATTTCAAACCGAATTTCGCACTTGCTGCCCGCCTGCTGCTCGGAGCGGCCGTTATGGGTAGCCTCAGTTTCGTGGCGCCGTCCTATGCAGCTGTGGACACCACACCAAACGTGCCAGGCAAACCCGATCTCAAGGTGACGGGGGCCGATGCTCCTGGCTTGCGCAATATGGTGGAACAGGCGCAAGGCGCACTTCGCAAGGGTGACGTCAAGACGGCGATCATCTATCTCAAGAACGCCGTCAGCATGGCACCGAAGAACGGGCAGGTGCGAGCCGAACTCGGCTACCTCCTGCTGCGCACGGGAGATGCGATTTCCGCCGAGCGCGAACTGCGCCAGGCGCGTGCCGATGGTGCGTCCGACCAGGTCGTGCTGCCCAGCCTGTTCCAGGCGATGCTCACCCGCGGCAAGGAGCGTGACCTGCTCGAGCAGTTTCCGGAACCTGACGCGAACGACAAATCGGTGCGGGCCGCCGACGTGTTGCGCGCGCGTGCGATCGCGCTGCAGAAGATTGGTCAGCCCGACAAGGCCGATACGGCGATGGACCGTTCGTTATCCATCCGTCGCGACGCGCCAAGCCTTCTGACGCGGGCCTCGCTCGCCCAGCAGCAGGGAGACCTTCCAACCGCCAACAAGGTCACGGACGACGCGCTCAAGCTCGCGCCCACCGATGCCGGTGCGCTGATGATGAAGATCTCTCTTCTGCAAGCGCAGGGTCAGGATCAGCAGGCCCTCGGTTACGCAAACCAGCTCGTCAAATATTATCCCGACACCGCCGCTCCCAAGGTGGCGCGCATCGGCGTGTATCTGAAGCTGAAGCAGGACGCGCAAGCCCAGGCCGACGTCAAAGCCATCCTTGCCAAGCAGCCCGGCCTTCCGATCGGCGTGTATTATCAGGCCATCATCAAGGCGCGCGCCAAGGACATCAAGGGCGCATGGAAGCTGGTGCAAAGCCTGCCGCCGGAATTCGTCCGTTCCCAGCCTGCCATCGGAATCGCCGTGGCACAGATCGCACTCGATTCCGGCAACAAGGAAGTCGCTCTGTCGACCCTGTCGTCGGTGGTCGCGCAATTTCCGCAGGATGCCGAAGCACGTTTGAGGCTTGGTGCGCTAAAACTCCAGACGAAATCGCCGCAACAGGCGCTCGACGTGCTGGACCCTTTGAAGAATTCCAAGGATCCTCGTGCCGCCGGCCTGATCGGCCAGGCCTATGCGCGTTTGCGCCAGTACGGGCAGGCCACGGAATATTTCGAGAAGGCGGCACAAGGAGGGCTGTCGAGCGACATCCTGAAGACGCAGCTTGCGCTGACCGAGCTCAAATCTGGCCAATCCGACAAGGCCATCAGCCAGCTCAACGAACTCTCCGAACAGCATCCCGAGAGTGCCGAAACGGCCGGGCCGCTGATCGCGGCGTTGCTGCAGCAGGGGCGCTACGATGATGCGACCAAGGTAGCAGATCGTCTGGCGAAAGCTTCGCCCAAAAGTCCGCTGCCCGTTCTTTACCGTGGACAGGTCGCGATGTACCGCGGCGATTATGCCAAGGCCGTGCCGATCTTCGACGATGCGCTGAAACTCGATCCCAAATTCATTCCCGCGCGCTATTACAAAGCGCAGACGCTGGCCGCGCAGGGCAATCTGGGCGCCGCCAAAGCCGAGTTGAACGGCATCATCAAGCAAGATCCGAAGAATTCGCTCGCCTACGTCAAGCTGGCGCAACTCGCCATTCAGGAAGGAAACGAAGGCGAAGTCGTCAATCTCCTGAACAAGGCAAGTGCCGCCGCGCCCAAGGATGTAACGCCCAAACTTGTGCTGGCGGCTTATTACCTGTCGCGTCAAAAGCTGAAAGAAGCAGACGCTGTTGCAACTGCGGCGATAAAGATTGCGCCCGATAACGATGAAGCCACAGCATTGCAGGGTCAGATACAATTTGCCCGCGGTGCGAAGGATCAGGCTTCGACGACGTTCCGCCGTTTGGTGACGCGCCTGCCGCAATCTTCCGGCGCGCAGCTCCTGCTCGGCAACACGCTGGCCGCCAACAAGGATGAGGACGGCGCGGTAAGCGCCTTCTCGCGCGCCATCGAACTCGATCCCACTTCGATGCAGGCCCGCAACACCTTGATCGACTACGCGGTCAGGACCGGCGACAAGGACCGTGCGCTTTCCACGGCCCAGGACTACGCCAAGAACTATCCCGGTCCGACGGCGGATATCCTGGTGGCGAACACCATGATGAAACTCAAGCGCGCGGAGGATGCCAAGGCTCTGCTCGCCAAATCCTACGCCTCCAAGCCGAATACGGCGATCACCCTCGCTTATGAGCGTGTGCTGCTCGCCACCGGCGACAAGGACAAGGCGCGCTCGGTGCTGACCGACTGGTTGCGCAAGAATCCGAGCGATATCGAAGCAATGAAGGAATATGGCAGCATGCTGCTGGCATCCGGCGACAACGCGGGAGCGCGCAAGCAGTTCGAAGCCGTCTTGAAGCAGCGTCCCTACGATGTCATTGCGCTCAACAATGTGGGCTGGCTGATACAGAAGAGCGATCCCAAGCGCGCCCTGGCGCTGGTGAGCCAGGCCGCGAAGATCCAGCCGCAGTCCGCAGCGATCCTCGACACGCTGGGCTGGCTCAAATGGCAGACCAACGCCAAGCAGGATGCGCTGGCCCTGCTGCAGCGCGCCCATGGCCTGGCCGGAAGCGATCCGGACATCACCTATCATCTGGTGGTGGCGCTCGACGGCAATGGCAAGCGCGACCAGGCCAAGGCGTTGCTCAAACAACTCCTGTCGTCCGGCGCGAAGTTCGAGGATATGGCGGACGCCAAGCAACTCGCGGTGAAGTGGAAGTAAGCACCTTCCACTCCGCTTCGCTCGTTAGCCCAAACCGCGCACGAGGAACGGGCCGATGAAATTCGCGATCGGAAGCGGCAACCGCTTCCAGATCTCGATCAGCGGCGCGAATTTGGGGTTGTTCGGATTCTTTTCCGGCATCGCCGTGCCGGGCTTGAGGTAGAATTCGTATTCCAGCCACTCCGGCTCGAAGCCCCAATTCTTCTTGAACGCGAAAGCGCCCGTGCCCGCCTTGCTTCGTCCGAAATCGAACCGGCGGTAGCCCCGCGCCGCCGCCCGGCGCATCGTCTCCCAATAGAGGAAATCGTTGCCGCCGTTCTTTCGCGCGCCATGCGTGCCGCCGCCGTAATAGGGCAACACCGTGTCGCGGAAATAGAAATTCATTACCGCGCTTACGGGCTCGCCCGCGTCGAGGATGGTGACGATGTCGCAATCTTCGCCGAATACCTTGAGCAGCGCCTCGAAATAGCGCCGCGGGAAGACCGGCGTGCCGAGATTGCGCACACTCTCCGAATAAACGCGGAAGAGGCGGGCGGCGTCCCGGTCGATCTCGCTGGTCAGGGGGCCTTGCAGCGTCTTGCGCACCACGGCGCGCTGCTTGCGCGGGATGGCCTTCAGATTCTCGTCGTCGCTTTCCGACAGGGGGCGGCTGAAGGTGGCATAGAGGTCCTTGCGCACCGACCATCCGGGCCGTGTCGCCTTGCGGCTGCGGAATTCGAGCGAGGCCGCGCCCGTTTTCTGCATCAGCGCGACGGCTGCATTGTCGAGCGCGGTGCGCGCCTCCTCGTCGGCGGCAAGCGTGCCGCCTTCGACGCAGAACGGTGCTGCGATCAGCGCGTTGCCGAATAGCAGGCTCTTCTGATGCACCAGCGGCAAGATGCCGGCGATCCGGCCATCGCGTTCGGCGAACAGGAAGTGCGGATCGAGGCGGAAAACATCGCGAAAGATCGTGCGCCATCCCGCGCGATGAAAAAACGTACCCGCTTCAGACGTCTGTACGAATGCGTCCCATTCGGGGGCACGATCGTCCGTGAGGGGCAGGATGCGCAGACCGTCCGCCGGGCCGGCGCTGGATGTGGCAGGCATGATGTTCAGAACGATTTGGTGACGCCGACGGTGACGCGAACGTCGGTCCGGTCGCCATTGGAAAACCCTACAAGATTGTCCGACCGGCTCTGGAGGACGGAGGCCAGCGCATTGAACGACAATGTCTGGCTGGCGAGATAGTTCAGGCGTACGTCGCCTTCCAGAATGCGGTCGTTGCCGTTGAATTCATCCGCCCTCGAAGCCGTGAACGTCAGCCCGCCGACCAGATCGCGGCGCAGGTGGCGTTGCACGATCGCACTGATGCCATAGGTTTTTTCGTGCGTATTGAGGAAATTGAACGGCAGATCGTTGAGCCGGTCGCGAAGGGTCGCATAGACCGCAATCCCGTAGTTCGTCCGTTCGGTGGAACGCTGGACATCGAAGTTGAACCGCCGGTAGCGGTAAACCGAGTTGTCGATCGACAGGCCGTCGCCGAGGAAACCGCTGGGCGTGTTGATGCCTGGGGAGGGGGGCGGGTTGCCGGGAAGCCCGCCTCCAGGTGACGGCAGCCCCGTCGGATTTTGCAGGTTTCCGAGAAGCTGTTGCTGAGGCGTCTGCACCTGATCGTTGGCGCTCGCGGTGATGGTGGTCAGCGGCGATACGCTCCACTGCAAGCTGCCGATATAGGTCGGGAAATTGTTCTGCGTGCCGGCCTGGACATAGAAAGAGAAATCCGGGCTCGGTGTGAATTGCAGTCCGCCCAATAAGGTCGGTCCGTCGAGATCCTTGTTCAGCAGATAGGAAGAGTGAAAGACCTGATAACCGCCGGTCGCGATCAGTGCGACGCTGTTTGTCACGGCGTAGGAAACATTGGCAGTGGCGGAGCGGACTTTCTGCGAAATGTGGGACGGCTGGTATGTGTCGGACGCCGATCCGTTGATCGACCATCTGAGGCGGACGAAGTCGTCCAGGCTCGAAATGCGCGCCCCGACCGAACTGGTGTTGGAATTGGAGGGCTGCCGGAAGAAGCCGGGCAGGGCAACGGTGTTCGCGCTGTTGGGCGTCACGAAATAGATACCGCTCTGGCTGAACCAGAGGTCGGTCTCAACCGCGTTGCCAAACTGGTGCATCAATGTCGGCCGCACCACGAAGCCGTAAGTGTCTCGGTAGTTGTTGTTGGTGGGGGTGCCGTCGGCGGCGGTCAGCGCGCCCGCGCGCGTCAGTGACGCCGGCTGCGCAAAAGCCTGCGCGTCCATGAAAAGCGTCTGCTCGAGCAACTCTGCGTTGGCCATCGCGTTGAGGCGGTGGACGAGTTGATCGAAATCGTGATCGCGCGCGTAGTATTGCCCGGTCAGGGAATAATCGCCCGATGCCGTGAGGCGTCTCGTCTGCTCGTTGAAACCGAGACGAATGCCGGGCTGGGTGTAGAAATCGTCGTGCGAGTTGCCCACCGAGCCCGAGGCATTGGACGTATAGGTCTCGGCAAGGCTGACGGCCGCAAACACCTGCAGTTCCGGAACGGGCCCCAGAGCGGTCGCAGAGGGAATAAGGCCCCGTTGCTGGGCCTGTTGCGTCTGCTCCTGGGATTGATGGGCACGAGCCCCCGGCGTGTCGGCGGACGTATAGCCGCCGGAGTCGAACTGTGCTTGCGCTTCGGTAGCGGTGGTGGCGAACAGAACTGCCGCTGCCGCAAGCGCCAGCTTCAAGGTCACGGGCCGGGTGGATCGTCCGGCCCTGACGGGATGAAGCATCTCAGGAATCATGTGCAACTCGCTCCGGGGCGGCGACCTTCCGTCGGTCGGTGGCTCGCGCTCAGAAGTAAGACTGCGGGATGATGATCACATCGCCCGGCTGCAGCGGTACGTTGGCCGACATATCGCCATCCTTGAGCAGGTCACCCAAGCGAAGGTTGTAGCTCTGCTGGCGTCCGTTGACCTTGCGCACCAGTGTCGCCCGGTCGCCCGCCGCGTAAGGCGTCAGCCCTCCGGTCGCGATCATCGCGTCCAGCGCCGTCATGTTCTGGCGATAGGGTATGGCCTTCGGTTCAGACGCTTCGCCGACCACCCGCACCTGCTGCGAGAACGGCCCCACGAAATTGCTGACGATCACGGTCACCACCGGATCGGTGACGAATTTCTTGAGCTTCGCTTCAATATCGCGCGCGAGCTGGGTCGGCGTCTTGCCGGCGCTATCGATATCCTCGACCAGCGGAATTGAGATGCGGCCATCGGGGCGCACCGGCACGCTGGTGGAAAGGTCGGGATTGCGCCAGACGAAAATCTGAAGCGTGTCGCCCGGTCCGATCAGATAGTTGTTCTCGTCCGCCTGGGCGGATGCCACCGGAGGCGCGTCGCCACGCGGAGCGCAGCTCGCCGCCATCACGGCTGCCGCCGCCAGACCCAAACCGAGAATCGCGAAGCGGCGCACGGCCCGCCCCATCGCTGAAGTGATGCTCGCACGCATAGGAGAAAGCCCCTCTGAATCCCTTGGGAAGCGACCGCTCCCCGAAGCAAATATAGATACACGCCCAGCCATTTAGGGCCAAACGCTTTGTTGACAGAAGATGGTACAGAAGAAATTAACCAAACCCTAAGACCGATGGAACCAGACCGTAGTTACGAAAATATCACAGTCCGGCGGCCGTTCGGCAGGATGCGGTGCTCGGCATGCCATTTGACGGCGCGCGCCAGCACCACGCTTTCGATGTCCCGTCCGACCGCCGCGTAGTCTTCCGCCGAGAGCGCGTGAGTCACCCGTTCCACGGCCTGTTCGATGATCGGGCCCTCGTCGAGGTCGGCTGTCACGTAGTGGGCCGTGGCGCCGATCAGCTTCACGCCGCGCGCGTGCGCCTGGCTATAGGGCCGCGCGCCTTGGAAGCTCGGCAGGAAAGAGTGATGGATATTGATGGCGCGGCCCTTGAGACGCTCGCAGAGTTCGGGCGACAGGATCTGCATGTAGCGCGCGAGCACGACAAGATCGATGTTTTCGCCCTCGACGATCTCCAAGAGGGCCCTTTCCTGCTGCATTTTGTTGTTCTTCTCGACCGGCAGATAGACGAACGGGATCCCGTGCGCCGCCGCCACGTCTTCGAGGTCGCGGTGGTTGGAGACGACCTTCGCAATCTCGATGGGCAGCGCGCCAATTCGGTGGCGGTAGAGGAGGTCGACCAGGCAATGGCCGAACTTCGACACCATCACCAGCGTCCGCACCTTGCGGTCGACATCGTGGAAGCTCGCCTGCATGTCGAAGGTCTTGACGATCGGCCGGAACGCTTCGCGCAGCCGGCCGACATCGGTAGGCCGCTCGGCATGGAAGACCATTCGCAGGAAGAAGCGGCCATTGTCGGGATCGCCGAACTGGGCGCTATCGAGGATGTTGCAGTCCTGCTCGACCAGGAAGTGCGAGACCGCCGCCACGATGCCTTTGCGGTCGGGGCAGGCGAGTGACAGCACGAACCGGCCGGGATTGCCCTCGACGCCCAACATGTTAGTGCCCCTTCTTCAACCGGATTTTAGATAGGGCCTGAGCACGGCTTCGGCTAGCCTGATCTTCGGAAACGGTTACGAGGACGGCATGAAGACCAAGGCAGCGGTGGCGTGGAAGGCGGGCGAAAAACTCTCCATCGAGGAGGTCGACCTCGAAGGACCTCATGCAGGTGAGGTTCTGGTTGAGATACGCGCCACAGGTGTTTGTCATACCGATGCTTTTACGCTTTCCGGCGCCGATCCGGAGGGGCTGTTTCCGGCGATTTTGGGCCACGAAGGCGCGGGTGTTGTGTTGGAAATCGGGCCCGGCGTGACCAGCCTGAAGCCGGGCGACCATGTGATACCGCTGTACACACCTGAATGTAGGCAGTGCAAAACCTGTCTCTCGAAGCGCTCCAATCTCTGCACCTCGATCAGATCCACCCAGGGGCAGGGTCTTATGCCTGATGGGACCAGCCGCTTCCGCATCGGCAAGGAGCCGATCCGCCACTACATGGGCTGCTCGACTTTTTCCAACCACACGGTCCTGCCGGAGATCGCGCTCGCCAAGGTTCGCGAGGACGCTCCCTTCGACAAGATCTGTTACATCGGCTGTGGCGTGACCACGGGCCTCGGTGCGGTGATCTACACCGCCAAGGTCTGGCCGGGTGCGAATGTCGCCGTATTCGGGCTGGGCGGCATTGGCCTCAACGTCATCCAGGGCGCGCGCATGGTCGGGGCCGACAAGATCGTCGGCATCGACACCAACCCGGCCAAGCGGGCCATGGCCGAGAAGTTCGGCATGACCCATTTCATCAACCCGGACGAGGTGGGCCGCGACAAGGTCGTGCAGGCCATCGTGGAGGTGACCGGGGGAGGGGCCGACTTCTCCTTCGAGTGCATCGGCAATGTGAACACCATGCGTCAGGCGCTGGAGTGCTGCCATCGCGGCTGGGGCGAAAGCATCATCATCGGCGTGGCCGAAGCCGGCAAGGAGGTCAGCACACGGCCGTTCCAGCTGGTCACCGGCCGGGTCTGGAAGGGCACCGCGTTCGGCGGCGCCCGTGGCCGCACCGACGTGCCGAAGATCGTCGACTGGTACATG
>CAZTCU010000021.1:0-18502 GCA_964612235.1 uncultured Rhizobium sp. | reverse complement strand
GGGTGCCTTTGTGCCCTCGACGCGCGAATAGTTCCGCTTCTATGGGCTGGACCGCGAAAAACTGAAATACGCCAAGCCCGGCGCGCTGGTGATGCATCCCGGCCCGATGAATCGCGGCGTGGAGATTGATTCCGAAGTGGCGGACGATCTTGAGGTCAGCCTGATACAGGAACAGGTGGAAATGGGCGTGGCGATCCGCATGGCGGTGTTGGATGCGCTCTCGCGCGGGTTGCCGCAGGAAGGCAGGTCCGCATGAGCGTCGCGCTGGATAAAAAGATCGGGCGGCTCGCCTTTCGCAATGCGCGGCTGATTGATCCGGCAGCCAAGCTGGATGCGCGCGGTGGGTTGCTGATCGAGAATGGCGTGATCGCCGATGTCGGCCCGCGCCTGTTCAACGATGCCGATCCCAACGATCCCGAAGTGATCGATTGCAAGGGATTGGTGCTCGCACCCGGTCTGATCGACATGCGGGTGTTCACCGGCGAACCCGGCAGCGAACATCGCGAGACTCTGGAATCCGCAAGCCGGGCCGCAGCGGCAGGCGGCGTGACAACCATGGTCGTCATGCCCAACACAGATCCGGTGATCGATGAACCTTCGCTGGTCGATTTCATCAAGCGCCGCGCCGCCGCAACGGCAAGCGTGCGCGTGTTGCCGATGGCCGCACTCACCAAGAATCTTGACGGCGAAGTGATGACCGAGATCGGCTTGTTGCTGGAGGCGGGCGCGGTGGCCTTTACCGATGCCGACCGATCCGTCGCCAACACCCGCGTCCTGCGTCGCGCGCTTGCCTACGCATCGACCTTCGGGGCGCTGGTGGTTGGGCACGCCGAAGATCCTTCGCTCTCCGACGGAACGTCGATGAACGAAGGCGAATACGCGATGCGGCTCGGCATTCCGGCCGCGCCGTCGATGGCGGAAACGCTGATGGTCGAACGCGACATCCGCCTCGTGGAACTCACGGGCGCGCGCTATCATTTCGGCCAAATCTCCTGCCGCGCGTCGCTCGATGCCATTGCGGCGGCGAAAGCCCGTGGCGTGCTCGTCACCTGCGCAGTGTCCGCGCATCATCTTGCATTAAACGAACTCGACGTCGGCTCGTACTACACCTTCCGCAAGGTCAAGCCGCCATTGCGCTCCGAAGACGACCGCGCGGCAATGAATGAGGGCGTGGCCAACGGCACCATCGACGTGATCGTATCGAGCCACGATCCGCAAGCGGCAGACACCAAACGCCAGCCCTTCGCGCAGGCAGCCTTCGGCGCCGTGGGACTGGAGACGTTGCTCCCCGCAGCACTCGGCGTACACCACGACGGCGCCGATCTTTCGCTGGTTCTGGCCGCGCTCACCTCCACACCGGCGCGCATCCTCGGAATCGAAGGCGGCAGGCTGGCAAAGGGCGCGCCTGCAGATGTCATTCTGTTTGATCCCGGCGAACCGTTCGTGGTGGAAGCCGAGAAACTTCATTCGCGTGCCAAGAACACGGCGTTCGAGGGGCGCAAATTCCAGGGCCGGGTGCGGCAAACCTATGTCGGCGGTGCGTGCGTTTTCGACGCCTCCAAGGAGAGGAACGCATGATCGAAATGCTGAAGCAATTCTACTGGGCGATGCTCGGCGGCGAATGGCCGATTGCGCTTGCGGCCCTCGGCCTTGGCTATCTGATAGGCTCCATTCCGTTCGGGGTGATCTTCACCCAACTTTCGGGCGCGGGCGACATCCGCAAGATCGGCTCCGGTAATATCGGCGCCACGAATGTATTGCGCACCGGCAATCGCTGGGCCGCCGCAGCCACGTTGATCTGCGATGCAGGCAAAGGCTTCCTCGCATTCTGGATCATGCTGCGTGCCCCTCATTTCTGGTATTCCGCGCCCATCGCGGCGTTTGGCGCGATGTTGGGTCATCTGTTCCCGTTCTGGATTCGCTTCAAGGGGGGCAAGGGTGTGGCCACGTTCATCGGCATCATGCTCGCGATGTCGTGGGTAGTGGGTTTGCTTGTCGCCGTCACCTGGGGCGTTGCCGCGCGTGTCTGGAAAATATCGTCTTTGTCCGCGCTTATCGCGGCGGCGCTGGCGCCCGTCTTTGTCTGGTTCGTATTGGGAAGTTACCTCGCGGCGTTCACGCTCGTTTTGACGATCATCATCTTCATCACGCATCGCGAGAACATCGCCCGAATACGGGCAGGCACGGAGCCGCGTATCGGCTCCGGTTCCAAACAGGAAGCGGTGGACGAAGAAGACGCCCTCGATGCGAGCTAGAATCTCGCTTGGCGAAAGCGAACGCCGCGCCTGGTTGAGGCTTGCACGCACACCGAACGTAGGACCGGTCACTTTCAAGGCGCTGCTCGAACGCTTTGGCGCCGCCGAATTTGCCTTGGCGAATGTGCCGCGTCTCATCAACCGCGGTGGCGGCGAGCCGGTGCGTGTTCCCTCCGTCGCCGAAGCCGATCGCGAACTCGAAGCGCTGTCGCGCGCCGGCGGGCGCATGATCGCGTCTTGCGAACCCGAATTCCCGCGCGGCCTGGCGGCACTCGATGCTCCGCCTGCAGTGATCGAAGTGCTCGGGCAGAGTCCGCTTCTTGCGCGCGATGCCGTCGCCATCGTGGGCGCGCGCAACGCCTCGGCCCTGGGGCGCAAATTCGCCGAACGCATGGCACGCGATCTTTCGGATGCCGGGTTGCTGGTCGTATCCGGGCTTGCGCGCGGCATCGACGCCGCCGCACATGACGGTTCGCTGGCAGGCGGAACGGCAGCGGTACTGGCGGGCGGTGTCGATGTCGTTTATCCGCCCGAACACGAGGCGCTCTACAAGGCCATCGTCGCCCAAGGCGTGGTCGTTTCCGAGGTGCCGTTCGGCATCGCCCCGCTCGCGCGCCATTTCCCGCGCCGCAACCGCATCATTTCCGGCATCGCGCGCGGTGTGGTGATCGTCGAAGCGGCAGAAGGTTCCGGCTCGCTCATCACCGCCAACTACGCTCTGGAACAGGGCCGCGAGATCTTCGCCGTTCCCGGTTCCCCGCTCGATCCGCGCGCCAAGGGCACCAACCGTCTCATCCGCGACGGCGCAACGCTGACCGAAAGCGTCGACGACGTTCTGGCGGTGCTAAGGCCGATCCTCGGCCGGGGCTTCGATGACCCGGAAGGGGCAAGTCCGCAGGCACCGGCCGATACCGGCGTGCTGGAGGCGGAGGCCGACCGTATCCGCGCAAAAGTCGAAGAGGCTCTGGGCCCCGCGCCCGTCGAAGTCGACGAGTTGATTCGGCGACTGGGTGCGCCCGCCGGAGCCGTCCTGACCGTGCTCTTGGAACTCGAACTCGCGGGCAGGGTGGCGCGGGACGCGGGCAATCGCGTCGGCTGGGCCTAACGCTGTCTCGCCAGCGCGTCCGCTTCCAACGATGCCAGCGCCAGCAAGTGGGCGAGGACGGTCTGACCCTGTTCCTCCGCGATGGCCTTGAGTTGGCCAAGCATGTCCCGCGTATAGCGGGCGCTCGCGGCAGGGGAAATATCGGATGGCTCGGGGGAGGGATGGCGGAGCGGTTGGTTCATAACGGCGAGAGGACCGACGCAGGGTGAATGTCCGTTAACTACAGCGGCCTTACACTGAATGCAACCTAAAGTTACATTCAGCCAGATAATTCCCGGTCATATATATCTAAGGTAGTATTTTTGCCACCTTCACGTTGACAGGAGTCAATCCGGTCTATCAGTGTCCGCGCCGTTTTGCCGGGAATGCCTATTTATAAGGTGGCCCCAACCCGCAGAGAGTACCCAGTTCCCCAATGAACGTTCTTGTCGTCGAGTCCCCAGCCAAGGCCAAAACCATCAACAAGTACCTTGGCTCCGGCTACAAGGTGCTGGCCAGCTTTGGCCATATCCGCGATCTGCCATCCAAAGACGGTTCCGTGAAGCCGGATGCCGACTTCGCCATGGAATGGGAAGTCGACACCCGTGCCCAGAAGCGCATCAAGGACATCGCCGACGCCCTGAAGGGTGCGGACAAACTGATCCTCGCCACCGACCCTGATCGGGAAGGCGAGGCGATCTCCTGGCACGTCCTGGAAGTGCTCAAGCAGAAAAAGGCACTGGGCAAGATTCCAGTGGAACGTGTGGTGTTCAACGCGGTCACCAAGAACGCCGTGCTCGACGCCATCGCGAACCCGCGCCCGATCAACGAAGAACTGGTCGATGCCTATCTCGCGCGCCGCGCGCTCGACTATCTCGTGGGCTTCACGCTTTCGCCCGTGTTGTGGCGCAAGCTGCCGGGTGCGAAATCCGCGGGCCGCGTGCAGTCTGTTGCGCTTCGCCTTGTCTGCGAGCGCGAACTCGAGATCGAGGCGTTCAAGGCCCAGGAATATTGGAGCATCGACGCCGACATGTCCGTGCCGGAAGGCACGTTCAGTGCGCACCTGACGCATCTCGACGGCAAGAAGCTCGACAAGCTTTCGATCAAGAGCGAAGCGGAGGCCACACGCGCGGTCAACGCGATCAACGCGCAGAAATTCTCCATCGGCAGTGTTGAATCGAAGCCGGTCAAACGCCATCCTTCGCCGCCGTTCATCACCTCCACGCTTCAGATGGAAGCCTCTCGCAAGCTGGGCTTCGCTGCCAAGCGCACCATGCAGATCGCGCAACAGCTTTACGAAGGCGTGGACATCGGCGGCGAAACCGTCGGTCTCATCACCTATATGCGTACCGACGGCGTGCAGATGGCGGGCGAAGGCATCGCCGATGCGCGCCACACCATCGGCGAACGCTTCGGTGCTCGCTATCTGCCGGGCGTGCCGCGCGCCTATTCGAGCAAGGCCAAGAACGCGCAGGAAGCCCACGAAGCGATCCGCCCCACGAGCTTCGCGCGCAGTCCGGAAAAGATTTCGCGTTCGCTCGATCAGGATCAGGCCCGGCTCTACGACCTCATCTGGAAGCGCGCCATCGCAAGCCAGATGGAAAGCGCCGAGCTTGAGCGCACCACGGTCGATGCCGTCTCCGCCGACAAGCAGATCACCTTGCGCGCCACCGGCAGCGTCGTGTTGTTCGATGGCTTCCTGACGCTCTACCAGGAAGGCAAGGACGACGAATCCGACGAGGACGGCGCGAAACTGCCGCGCGTGAAGGAAAACGATCCGGCGAAGCTGGAAAAGGTCACGCCCGAACAGCATTTCACCGAACCGCCGCCGCGCTATTCCGAAGCGAGCCTCGTTCGCAAGCTGGAAGAACTCGGCATCGGCCGCCCTTCGACCTACGCGACTATTCTTTCCGTGCTGCGCGACCGCGCCTATGTGCGGATGGACCGCAATCGCTTCATCCCAGAAGACAAAGGCCGCATTGTCACCGCGTTCCTCACAAGCTTCTTCGGCCATTACGTCGAATATGGATTCACCGCCGATCTAGAAGAAAAGCTCGACGAAGTCTCCGCTGGCGCGCTCGGCTGGAAGCAGTTGCTGCGCGATTTCTGGGAAGGGTTCTCCGCCGCCATTGGCGAGACGAAGGATCTCAAGATTTCGCAGGTCATCACGACGCTGGACGAGATCCTGTCGCCCCACATCTTCCCGCAAGGCGTCAACGGCGACGATCCGCGCAAATGCCCGTCCTGCGAAGGTGGACGTCTGAACCTGAAGCTCGGACGCTTCGGCGCCTTCATCGGCTGCTCGAACTATCCCGAATGCCGCTTCACGCGACGTCTCGGCGCCAAGCCGGGCGACGAAGGCGATGCCGCGCCGCGCGTGCTGGGCGTCGATCCGCAGACGAACGAACAGATCGAATTGAAGGTCGGCCGCTTCGGGCCCTACGTGCAACGCGGCGACGGGGAGAAGCCCGCGCGATCCGGCATTCCGAAAGGCATGAACGCCGATAACGTCGACCTCGAATATGCGCTGAAACTGTTATCGTTGCCGCGCGAAATCGGCACCCATCCCGAGACTGGCAAGACGATCACCGCGAATTTCGGCCGCTATGGGCCCTATGTCGCCAGCGACGGTCAATACGCATCGCTGGAATCGCCGGAAGAAGTGTTCACCGTCGGCATCAATCGCGCGGTGACCCTGCTTGCCGAGCGCAAGGCCAAAGGCAAAGGCCGCCGTCAGGCCGAGTCGCTCAAAGATCTCGGCGCCCATCCCGAAAGCAAGGCGTCGGTGAAAGTGCTGAAAGGCCGCTACGGCCCTTACGTCAGCGACGGCACGACCAACGCCACCATCCCCGAAGGCATCGAGCCCGCTTCGGTGACGATGGAACAGGCCGTCGATTGGCTCGCCGCGCGCGCGGCCAAGGGCGGCAAGAAGAAACCGGCGAAGAAGGCCAAGGCAGCAGCGCCAAAGAAAGAAGCCGCTGCCAAACCCGTCGCCAAGGCGAAGCCGAAAGCCAAGAAGGCCGCGCCGAAGCCGAAGAAAGAAGCCGCAGAATAGAACCGCTACCGTCATCTTCCGGCTGTCATGGCCCGCACATGCGGGCCACCCAGGTGACGCACCCCAATAACCCGCCAAGATATCCCCACCTGGGTAGCCCGCATTCGCGAGCTATGACAGGGTTGGGGTCATTGGCATTGAAATCGAAAGAACCTGATTGAAGAAACCGAACAAACACCGCCCTCCGCTCAGCAAGGAATCCATCCTTGAAGCGCTGGCTCGCGAGCCCAACACCACCAAGCGCGATCTCGCGCGCTATCTCGGCGTTCACGGAAACGAGCGCATCGAACTGAAGCGGCTGCTGAAGGAGCTGGAAGCCGAAGGCGAAGTCTCCCGGGGCCAGAACCGCGCCTTGAAGAAAGCGGGCACGTTGCCGGATGTCGCCGTTCTTGAAGTCATTGGCCAGGATACGGACGGCGAATTGCTCGCCCGCCCGCAGAAATGGGACGGCGATGACGAACCGCCCCAGATCATTGTCATGCCGGGGCGCGAAGGCGATGCGCCCGGCAAAGGCGAGCGCATTCTCGCCCGCCTGTCGAAGGCCGACGACGGATTTGAAGCCCGTATCATCAAGCGGCTCGGTGCCAGCGTCCACAAGGTGCTCGGTGTCTATCGCCAGGGCGCGAAAGAGGGCCGCATCGTCCCCATCGACCGCAAAAGCAGATACGAATTCATCGTCTCCCCGATCCATCGCGGCCAGGCTTCGCCAAACGAGTTGGTGCTGGCCGAACCATTATCGGGCCGCGCTTCCGGATTGCCGCGTGCCCGCGTCATCGAGCGGTTGGGCAGCATGGATGCGCCCAAAGCCGTCAGCCTGATCGCCATCCACGCGCACGGCATTCCGACCGACTTCCCGAAGGACACGCTCGACGAAGCCGCGCGCGCCAAGCCCGTCGATCCGCGCGGGCGCACCGATCTGCGCAATATCCCGCTCGTTACCATCGACCCGGAAGACGCGCGAGATCACGACGACGCGGTATGGGCCGGGCCGGACGACGATCCGAAGAATCCCGGCGGCCATGTCGCCATCGTCGCGATTGCCGATGTCGGCCATTACGTGACGCCCAACTCGGCGCTGGACCGCGAAGCCTACAATCGCGGCAACTCCGTCTATTTCCCGGATCGCGTCGTGCCGATGCTGCCGGAGGTTTTGTCAGCCGATCTCTGTTCGCTTCATGTGGGCGAAGACCGCGCATGTCTCGCCGTGCGCATGGTGTTCGACCAGAACGGGCGCAAGCGCCACCACGAATTCCTGCGCGGCATCATGCGCTCGGCGGCCAGCCTGACCTATGCGCAGGCGCAACGCGCCTTCGACGGCAAGCCGGACGCCGACAACGCCGAAATCGCCCGCACGGCGCTAACCCCGCTCTGGCACGCCTATCAGTCGCTCGCCAAGGCGCGCGATGCCCGGGACCCGCTGAATCTCGATCTGCCGGAAAGGCGCATCGTGATCGGCGACAACGGCAAGGTGAAATCCATCGCTTATCGCGAGCGGCTGGAATCCATGCGCCTGATCGAAGAATTCATGATCCAGGCCAATGTCGCCGCAGCCGAGACACTCGAGAAGGTGAGGGTGCCGCTGATATTCCGTGTGCATGAACAGCCTTCCAAGGAGAAACTGTTCTCCTATGCGGACTTCCTGCGGACCTTGAACCTGCCGTTCGCCAAAGGTCAGGTGATCAAGCCGGGCGCCTTCAATCGCGTCCTGGAAAATGCGAAGGGCACGGCCCATGTCGACGTGCTGAACGACGTGACGCTGCGCAGTCAGGCGCAGGCGATCTACTCGCCAAACAATATCGGCCATTTCGGCTTGAACCTCACGCATTACGCCCATTTCACCTCGCCGATCCGGCGCTATGCCGACCTGATGGTGCATCGCGCGCTGATCCGCGTGATTCACGCGGGCGACGACGGGCTGACGGATTCCGAAGCGGGCAGGCTTGTCCAGATCGCCGAACACATTTCGATGACGGAACGTCGTGCGATGGCCGCGGAACGCGATTCAACCGACCGCTATGTTGCTGCCTATATGGAAGGCAAGGTTGGCAGCACCTTCGACGCGCGTGTCACCGGCATCGCGAGTTTCGGATTGTTTGTGCGGATACCGGAGTCGGGTGCAGAAGGGCTGATACCCGCTCGGTCGCTCGATTTCGATTATTATCGTCACGACCAGAGCCGCCATGCGCTTGTCGGCGAACGCACGGGCAGAAGATATAAGCTCGGCGACGTGCTGAAAGTGCGCTTGCTGGAAGCGGCGCCTTTGACCGGCGGGTTGCGGTTCGAGACGATGCCCGCAAAGCCGACACTGGATGGGCAAAAGCCATGGCGGAAAAACCGCAAGCCGGTCGCGGTCGTCAAGAAGCGCAGCCGCAAAGGATGAGTTGATCTCGCGATCAAACTGCTTACCTTTGCGAGCAAGGAGTTCTTTTTTTGACCGCCCCCATCTTCGATCCCGATAACGAAAAGATCGTTGCCGGCGCGCTTCGCCCCAAGGATGCCGCGACGCTGATCCTCGTGAAACGCGATGACGGGACGCCGCGCGTTCTCATGGGCCGCCGCCACGAAGGCATGGCGTTCATGGCTGGGAAATATGTGTTCCCCGGCGGGCGCGTCGATCCCGGCGACCAGCGCCTGCTGGTGGAAACCGAACTGCGGCAGGACGTGCTCGCGAAGCTGACGAAAGGCGCAACGCCGTCGCGCGCGAAAGGGCTTGCGCTCGCCGCCATCCGCGAAACCTTCGAGGAAACCGGCATCATCCTCGGCGAGCGATCCGAAAAACTGCCGCGAACCAAAACGGGCGCATGGAAGCGTTTCTTCGCCCACGGCTTGATGCCGCGCCTGGACAGGCTGGAATACATCGCCCGCGCCATCACGCCGCCCAACCGCACGCGCCGCTTCGATGCCCGCTTCTTCATGGCGGATGCGGCGCATATCGGACACGCGCTCGAGCGCGCCGAATCCGACGAATTGCTGGAAGCCTGCTGGCTGACCTTCGAGGAGGCGAGGGCGCAGGACCTGCCCACGATCACCCGCCGGATGATCGAGGAGGTGGAAGCCCGCTTGGCCAAACCCGGCGAACCACGGCCGGTTCCCTTCTTCCGCTTCCGTAACAACCGGCCGAGTCTCGATTATCTCTAGGCCGATTTCCCAGCTTTCCTAGAGGGTTAGCGCCTTCCTTGACAACGCGCGCGCCCTGACTAGGTTACGCCCCCTTCGAGCAGGAGTTATGTCATGGCGAAGCCGACCACCGCGAAAATCCGTCTCAACAGCGAGGGCGGCACGGGCTTTTTCTACGTTGCGAAAAAGAATACCCGCACCATGACCGAGAAGTTCACGATCAAGAAGTACGACCCGGTCCTGCGCAAGCACGTTGAATTCAAGGAAGGCAAGATCAAGTAAGCTTGCGTCTCAAGCCGCAGCCGCCTTTCTTCCCGCTTCCACTTTCCGCACGAACGGTACGATCAGCCCGGCGATGACCGGGATCGCTGGCAATGGCATGTCGTGTCCCCAGCCTTCCACCTCGTGATACTCCGAATCCGCAATGCATTGCGCCGTGTGTCGCCCGCCTTCGGGGCGCAGCAGCGTGTCCGCCGATCCGTGCAGAACCAGCGTCGGCAGCTTCAATGATTTCAGCCGCTCGGTGCGCGATGGGCTCGCCATGATCGCCGCATACTGGCGGATCGTGCCTTCGGGATAGTAGGCGCGGTCGTAAGCGCGGCCAGCGATCATCTTCCAATGCTCTTCATCGAAGGGCCACGCGGTCGACGCATAAGTCCGCCGCCCTTTCACCGAATGCGCGACCACGGTTTCACGGTCGGTCGAAGGCGGGCGTGCCGTAAGAGCTTCTGCCGCTTCCTTGCTCGACGGCGGTAGCGACGGATCGCTGGTGGTCGAAAAGATCGAGATCAGCGAGCGCGACTTCTCAGGGTGATTGAGCGCCACCAATTGCGCGATCATCCCGCCCATCGAACAACCGGAGACATGCGCGTCTTCGATGCCGAGTGCATCCAGCAAACCCGCCGCATCTGCCGCCATTTCGTTCAGCGTATAGGGCACGTCCGGCTTGCCGCCTGCGCGCGCGGTTTTCATCACCTCGCGAATGTCGGGCACGATGCCGTGCCATCTTTGCGATAGTCCGACATCGCGGTTGTCGAAGCGGACCACGCGCAGGCCCGCATTTGTCAGCGCATCGAAGAATTGATGCGGCCACGAGGTCATCTGGCTGCCGAAGCCGTTGATGAACAAAAGCGGCGTACCGTTGGCCGGTCCGCTCACCTCATATTCGAGTTCGGTGCCGCCCGCGCGTATCTTCGGCATCAGGCCGCTTTCGCCTTCTCGACCGACGAAACAAAGCCGCCGATATGCTTCAGATACACCGGCACCAGCGCCGCCGTGAAATCATGCGCCATGCCGGGCACGATCACGAGCTGTGCGCCCGGGATGCTGGCCGCTGTATCCTTGCCGCCATCGACAGGGATCAACGGATCGTCCGCGCCGTGGATCACAAGGGCGGGGCAGCTAACATTCTTCAACACATCGTTGCGCGGCTGAGCCACCACGATGGCGAAAAGCTGGCGCGCCGCACCTGTCGGTTCGTAAGGCACGCGGTCGACTTCGAACTGCACCACGCGATCCAGTTCCTCTTCGGAGGCCGGATAGCCGGGGCTGCCGATGGTCCGCCAGATCTTTTTGCCCTGCGCGATGCGATCCTCGCGGCTGGTGCTCGCGGGCGGCGTGACGAGAACTGCCATTGCTTCGGGTTTCGCGGGCGGAAGATCGCGCCGCCCCGTGGTGGACATGATGGAGACAAGGCTATTCGCCCGATCTCCATGTTTGGCAGCAACCAGTTGCGCGATCATCCCGCCCATCGAAGCGCCCACGATATGCGCGCTGTTGATCTCAAGCGCATCGAGCACGCCCACGGCATCCGCCGCCATGTCGTCCAGCGTGTAGGGCGCAGCGATAGCGGGCTGGCCCGACATGATCTTGGCCATCGCCTCCATCGGATTGGGCGCACCCTTGTGGAGCAGGTGCGTGGACTTGCCGATGTCGCGGTTGTCGAACCGGATGACGCGGAAACCGAGGTCGGCCAGACCTTGGCAAAGCGCCGTCGGCCACATCGTCATCTGTGCCGAAAAGCCCATGATAAGGAGGATCGCCGGGTCGCTTTCGCGGCCGAAGCTTTCGTATTCGAAGTCGAGACCGTTGGCTTTGACCTGCGGCATTAAGCACTCCCGGAAATAGGTGGTTGGCCCAAGTCTAGCAGGCGGGCGCACGGTATTGACAAGGGCACCCCCGCCCGGAAAGCGTGGGCCGGACAGGGGACCATGCGCCGCAATCTTGACCGTTTGGCGAACGAAACTTTCGACCTGCTGATCATCGGCGGCGGGGTGACGGGCGCGTGCGTGGCGCGCGACGCCGCGATGCGCGGCTACAAGGTGGCGCTTGTGGAGAAGGGCGATTTCGCCAACGCCACCAGCGCCCACAATTCCAAGCTCATCCATGGCGGCCTGCGCTACCTGAAGAACTTCGAATTGGGACTGGTGCGCGAGTCCCTGCGTGAGCGCCGCGTATGGCAGCGCATCGCCCCGCATCTGGTCCGGCCCTTGCCGTTCCTCATTCCGCTGTACGGCGGCTCGCGCAAGGAGCGCGCGACATTGGCTGCGGGCCTCACGCTCTACGACCTGTTGTCTTACGATCGTACCTGGCTCGACGATCCCGCCCAGCGGCTGCCGAGGCATTCCTGGTTGGGACGTGACAAGGCATTGGCCGAGGAGCCTGTGCTGGAGCACCCGGATTTCGACGGTGCGTTCAAATATTACGACGCGCAGATGTATTCGCCCGAGCGCCTGGCACTGGAAAACCTGCTGGATGCCGATGCGCATGGCGCCGCACTCGCCAACTATCTGGAAGCGTCGTCGCTCCTGATCCGGGGCGGAAAGATAGAAGGTGCAACCGTTCGCGATGGGTTGAACGGCGCCTCGTTCGACATCCGTGCCAAACTCACGCTGGTTGCCACCGGCCCGTGGAGCGACATCTTTCTCGATGCCGCGCTCGGCAAGAAGACGGCGCATCGCATCCTGCGTTCGAAAGGCATTCATCTCGTCGTGCCGTCCGTCAGCCGGAAGGCGGCGCTGACGGTTGCGGCGAACGGCGGACATTTCTTCATCCTGCCGTGGCGCAAACACACGATCCTCGGCACCACCGACACCGCCTTCACCGGCGATCCGGACAGCGTGCATGTGACCGAGGACGACATTTCGGAATTCCTCGGCTTCATCAATTCGCATCTGCCGGAGGCAAGGCTGAAACGCGCCGACGTGATCCATTCCTATGCCGGATTGCGCCCGCTGGTGGACGAAGGCAGCGGCGACACCTACGATGCCAGCCGCCGCGCCGAACTGATCGACCACAAGGAAGACGGCGTGGAAGGCCTCTATTCCGCCATCGGCGGCAAATGGACGACCTCGCGCGATCTCGCCGAAAAAATCGTCGACACGATGGGCGCGAAGATCGGCAGCGGGCGGCCCTGCGCCACGAAAACCTCGCGGTTGCCCGGCGGCGCCATCGACCGCATCGAGACGTTCCACGCCGAGCAGAAACGCGCGCATTCCGATCTCGATGGCATCGACCATCTCACCCGCATGTACGGCAGGCGCCTCGACACGATGCTTGCGGAAGCGGGCAATCGTCCCGGCCTGTTGCAACCGCTCGGCGTCACGGGCGACATCGGCGCGCAAGTGCTGTTCGCCATCCGCGAGGAAATGGCGCTGACGCTCGCCGACGTCGTGACGCGCCGCACCGGCATTGGCCAGTTGGGCAAACCGGCTGACGGCGTGCTCGCCAGCACCGCCGACATCATGGCTGCGGAACTGAACTGGAACGCCGATCGCCGCGCGCGAGAAATCGAAAACGTCGCGAAATCGCTGGTAGTATCCCGGCCATGAGCGCATTCGCCGTCGTCAATCCGCGATCCGCCAGTGGGCGCACCGGTCACGACTGGGCGCAGATCGAGAAAGGTCTGCGCGAAATCTATCCCGCCCTCAGCGTGGGCTTCACGTCGCGCCGCGCCGAGGCCAGCAATCTCGTCCGCCGTGCGCTGGGCGAGGGGCACAGCGAAATCATCGCTGTCGGCGGCGATGGCACGATCAACGAAGCGGTGAACGGCTTCTTCGGCCCCGAAGGCGCTCTCGCGCCGGATGCCGTCTTTGCCTTTGTCACCAGCGGCACCGGCGGCGATTTCCGCAAGACGTTCGGGATCGAGGCGGGGCCGTGGGCGGCTCTCAAACACCTGAAAACCGCGAAGGTCAGACAGGTCGATGTCGGCCGCGTCTCCTGCCTGAGCACCGATGGCCTGCCGGTGACGCGCTATTTCATCAACGTCGCGTCTTTCGGTTTGTCCGGCGTAATCGTGGATGCGGTGAACCGCGCCCGCTTCGCCAAGCTGTTCGGCGGTTCGTTCGCCTTTGCTTTCCACAGCGCCATGGCGATGCTGCGCTATCGCGACCAGAAGGTGCGCCTGCGCATCGACGGCGAATATGACGAGATCGACAGCATCTCGACCGTCGCCGTCGCCAACGCGCAATTCTTCGGCGGCGGCATGAAGGTCGCGCCCCACGCCATCCCGCATGACGGCGAATTCGACGTGGTCGTGATCGGCGGCGCGCCGAAGCTGCAGGCGATCAAGGATTTGCAATTGATCTACACCGGCGAGCACATCAAAAATCCCGCCGTGCGTGTGGTGCGCGGAAGCAAAGTCGTGGCCGCGCCCGTTGCCGAAACGCATGGCCAACCCGTATTGATCGAAACCGACGGCGAGAACGCGGGCAAGCTGCCCGCGACTTTTGAAATTCTTCCCGCCGCCCTCAATTTGAGATGCTGAAAGATTAGAACATGGATCGCAGGAAAATCCGCTGGAACGGCTGGGGCTGGAACGAGGCCCATGACGAGCTTTCGGGCCGCGCCGAACTCTGGACGTGGCTCGCCCGCGAACTCGGCATGCCGACCCTGCTCGCCACGCCCGCGCGCGAACTGAAAGACATCGCGCTTCCAAAATCGCGTTTGCGCGACGAGGAACGCACGGCGTTCATCAACATGCTGGGCGCCGAACAGGTGCGCAGCGACGATTACGAGCGCGCCTTCCATGCCCTCGGCCGTTCCTATCACGACGTCCTGCGGATGCGTGCGGGCGATCTCAGCACCGCGCCGGATCTCGTTCTTTATGCGCGCAACCAGGCCGATGTGCTGGCGGTGCTGGCCTATGCCTCGGAACGCGGCATCGCCGTCGTGCCGTTCGGCGGCGGCACTAGCGTCGTCGGCGGCGTGACGGCTGGCCACGGCAATTTCGGCGCGGTGGTGACGCTCGATATTTCCAAAATGGACCGCGTGCTGGATGTCGACCGCATCTCGATGACGGCGGAAGTCGAAGCAGGCATCTACGGCCCCGCGCTGGAGAAGGCGCTGCAGGCGCAAGGCCTGACGCTCGGCCACTATCCGCAATCCTTCGAATTCTCGACGCTCGGCGGCTGGATCGCCCACGCGGGCGCGGGCCAGCAATCCAATCGCTACGGCCGTTCGTCCGACTGGATCGTTTCCGCCACGCTCGCCACGCCGCGCGGCGTTCTCGCGACCGACAACCATCCCGCCTCCGCCGCAGGTCCGCGCCTCAAGGACATGATCCTCGGTTCGGAAGGCGCGTTCGGCGTCATCACGCAAGCGCGCGTGCGCATCCACGAAGCGCCCGCGAAGAAGGTCTATACCGGTTTCCTGTTCAAGGACTTCCAGTCCGGCGCGGAAGCCATCCGCACCGCGGTCCGCGAAGAAGTCCCGTCGGCAATGCTGCGCGTATCGGATGCGGATGAAACGCGCGTCTACCGCACCATGGCCGACATCGGAAAGCCGCACGGCCTGAAAGCCACGCTCACGGAACGCTTCCTCGCCCTGCGCGGCCTGGATGTGGCGCCCGCCGCGCTGATCGCGGGCTTCGAAGGCGACGCGGACGAAGTCGCCGAAGCCCTGAAACATTTCGACAAGATCGCCAAACGGCTCGGCGCGCTGTCCGTGGGGCAAAGCATGGGCAAGCGCTGGTATGAGGGCCGTTTCCACGGTCCCTATATGCGCGACCCGATGATGGATCGCGGCGTCGGCGTGGACACGCTGGAAACGTCAACCTCGTGGTCGAACATCCCCAAGCTGCACCGCGCGGTGACCACGGCGCTGCACACCGCCATAGCCGAAACCGCGCCGCGTCCGGGCGCGCGCGGCATCGTGATGGGTCACATCAGCCATTCCTATCCCGATGGCGCGAGCCTCTATTTCACCTACATCTTCCCGCGCCAGCTCGACGGCGAAGTCGCGCAATGGCGCAAGATCAAGAAGGCCGCTTCGGATGCCATCGCCGCCAATGGCGGCACCATCAGCCATCATCATGGCGTGGGCGAGGATCACCTGCCGTGGATCGCGCAAGAGAAAGGCGAACTCGGCATCGCCGTATTGCGGGCGATCAAGCACACGCTCGATCCGAAGGGAATTCTGAATCCGGGCAAACTCATCCCGGATTAGAGATATCTTCCAGCCGCCTCCGTGCGGTCTCGGGGAGGAAAAGGATTCCAACCAGCGCAATCGGCACGGCCGCGAGCGCCAGCATGATGGCGGGGCCGTGCGCGCCGAACCAATCGTAGAATGTGCCCTCCAGCTTGAGCGCAACGGCGCCGCCAAGGATCATCACGGCGTAGCGCAAGGTGGTCGCCGTCGCCCGATAGGCGGTGGGAAATATCTCGGACGGATAGCCGGAGGCCAGCGCATCGCTTGAAAGAAAGCCGAACAGGGCCACGATCCATGACAGCGGCACGATCCATCCGTCCATACCGCTGTAGAACAGCGCGAACCCCACCCCCGCGGTCAGCGTGGTGAAGAACAAAGTACGTTTGCGCCCGATACGGTCGGACAACCTGCCGGCGGCCACATTTCCCACCACCGAAGCGAGTCCGCCGAACACGAAGAGCATCGTCACCTGACCCGGCGAATAATGATGGGTCTGCTGCAGAAATTTCGAAAGCATCGTCGCGGAAGGGCCCATGGCGAAGCCGAACGCCGCGACGAACACCAATAGCGCAGCCAGACGGCCCGGATAGCCACGCACCAGGCCATACAGGGTGCGAAAGAACTGCGTGATCTTCGATTCCATCGCGTCTATCGACTGCCGGTGGATTTCGAAACGACGGGTTTCGGGCAGCCAGCGCCGGTAATAGGCAAGGACGAAAAGTCCGCCGCTGCCGATGACATAAAGCGAGCGCCAGCCATAGGGCAGATAGTTCACGACACCGAATACCAGCGCCGCCAGACCTGCGCCCGTGGCATTGATGGCGCCCAACGTGCCGGTCGACCAGCCGCGCACGCGCTCGTCAATCTCCTCCGCAACGACAACGAAGCACAGCATCTCCTCGCTGTATCCGAAGATGCGGGCGCCGATCTGGGCGGCGACGAACTGGTGATAGTCCTGCGAGAACGCCGTCAGCAGCGTCATGATCGCTTCGCCGAAAACGGTGAAGAGAAGAAGCCGCCTGCGCCCCACGATGTCGGCGAGGGGCCCGACGAACAGCGCGGGCAACGCCGCCAGCCGAAAATAGCTGATGGTGACGGCGGCCATGTTTTCGGGAATGTGCAATTCGCGCTGAATCTGCGGCAGCGCCATCCCGAACACATTGAGGTCGTAGCCGCTGAACAGGATCGTCATGCCCACCAGCAGGAACACCATTTCCTGCCGTCGCGGCACAGCGTGAGGCGGACGCGCGCCAGGCGGCAGCCACAGGAAGCGGGCAGGGCGATCTTCGTTGGCGATCATGCGGGGGGAAGTGCTCTCAGCCGGTCCAGCGCGCCCTGCAGGATATAGGCTGCCGCCATCTTGTCCACGACACGCGCGCGTTTGGCGCGCGACGAATCCGCTTCGAGCAACGTGCGCGTGACGGCCGCCGTCGAAAGCCGCTCGTCCTGCAACACGATGGCAACATCGGATTTGGCCGCGAAGTTTCGCGCAAAGGCACGCGCCGATTGCGCCGAAGGCCCGTCGCTTCCATCCATGTTGAGCGGCAACCCGATGACCAGCGCCCCGATATTGTGTTCGGCAATCAGCGACAGAATTTTCGCGGCATCGTTCGAAAACTTTCCGCGCGGCAATGTTTCCATCGGCGTCGCGATGGTCGCCATCGTATCGGAGAGCGCAAGCCCGATGGTCTTCTCGCCCAGATCCAGTCCCAGAAGGCGCTGGCCGGGGGAGAGTTTTTGTTTGAGATCGGAAAGTGTGACGACGCTCATACTTGATACTTACCTCCCCCGCGCGGGGAGGTCGACATCGCGGAACGCGATGGCGGGTGGGGGGCGTGCAACGAATTCGGTGTGTGAAGGTGGATTTCTCGCCTGAAGCACGGGACTGTTCTTCTGCACCGTCTTCGTTGCACGTCCCCCCGCCCGCCGCTTCGCGCCGACCGCCCCGCGAGGGGGGCGGTGAGTCATTTGCGATAATGTATCGAACTCACCGCTGTCCAATCTCAACGCGATTGCCCGCAGGATCGCGGATGAAGAAACGCGACAATCCTTCCGCCACGCTTTCCTCCTCGATCGCGATCCCTTTCGCGACAATCGCCGCCCTGGCCCGTGCGAGATCAGGCACCAGGAAACAGACATGCCGTTTGCTGCGGGGCGAGCCTTCCGGGTCCACGCCCACATGCATCTGCAGATTCGGCAGCTGGAACCACGCCCCGCCCCGGGCGCGCAATTCTTCCGGCTTGGGGATTTCCGGCAGGCCCAGGACCTCCCGATAGAAGGAGAGGCATTCGGCCTCCAGCGCCTTGGGCACCGCGATCTGGACGTGATCTATGGCCGAAATTCCCAGCGTCATGGGCGCATATCTAATGGGCATTCGGCTCGCTTGCCAGCCCGGCCCCCGGTTGCTAGCTAGCAGCCCGATCCCTAGCACAGAGAAGTGCCCCCATGTCCGTGGACAAGGACACAGTCCGCCGTATTGCCCGGCTCGCCCGCCTCGCACTCGAAGAGGAGCGCGTGGAGCCGATGGTCAACGAATTGAACGGCATTTTCGCCTGGGTCGAACAA
>CAZTCU010000020.1:16228-18929 GCA_964612235.1 uncultured Rhizobium sp. | reverse complement strand
GTGCGGCGGCGCGCGTTCATCCAGTTCACGTTGCCGCGCACGGTGTTGATCTCGCCGTTGTGCGCGATGAAGCGATAGGGATGGGCCAGCTTCCACGAGGGGAACGTATTGGTCGAAAACCGCTGATGCACCATCGCAATCGCCGATTGTGTCAGCGGATTGCGCAGGTCGTCATAGAATTTTCCGACATAGGGCGCGAGCAGCAGCCCCTTGTAGACCACCGTGCGCGTGGAGAACGACGGCATGTAGAAATCGGTGATCGTCGGCTGCTTGTGCTTCTTGGCAAGGGCTGCCAGCGGATTCTGCGTCTGCTTGCGGATCGCGAGGATCTTCCGCTCGAACGCATCCTGGCTCTTGATGTTCGACCCGCGTCCGATAATCGCCTGACGGATCAGCGGCATCTGCGCCAGAACGGTCTTGCCCAAGCCCTCCGTCGTCACCGGCACGTCGCGCCAGCCGATCAGCACCTGCTTTTCGACTTTGATGAAATGCTCGAACTGCTTGACGATCACGTCGCGCGCCTTGGCTTCCTGCGGCAGGAAGCACATCGCGACCGCATAATGTCCCGGCTCCGGCAGGGTGACGCCCGTCTTCTGGGCCCATTCGCGCAACAGCAGGTCGGGGATCTGGATCAGGCAGCCCGCGCCATCGCCCACCGTCGGGTCTGCGCCGACCGCGCCCCGGTGATCGAGGTTGATCAGGAGCTGAAGCCCCTGAGAGATGATCTCGTGGGACTTTTTCCCCTTGATATTGGCGACGAACCCCACGCCGCAGGCGTCGTGCTCGTTCGCGGGGTCGTAGAGCCCCTGCTTTTCGGGCGGCGTGATGCCGGAATATGTCATGTTCTTATACCCCATCCCGCCGGCAATATTATTTGCGCGGCCGGGCTTGGCTAGAGCGTATATTGCCACCGTCTATGGGGCTGAAAACACAGCGCAATGCAATAGTTTTTGTGCAGTGCACAGTGAGACCAATGTACACTGTGGGACAGGCGGCCTCAGGTCTGGCTCAGAGCGTCCGCGATCCGCCCCTGGAACCATGCCACGCCGCCCTCATGACGGGGTGAAAGCCGCCCCGTGTCGTAGATCCCCGCGTCCAGATTCCGCTGCACAGCCTCGGTGATGCCGATGTCTTCGCTTGTGGTCGCTTCCGACGCCTCGATGGAACGCCGCACGTCGGACTCGGCCAAATCGCGCGCGAAGAAATAGAGATAGTCGAGCCGCGTGCGCCCATGGCCGGCGGGCGACATGCGTTCCATCATCATCCCATCCGCATAGACGTTGATGCCAAGGCACGGCCACAGCCACGCCCACAATCCGGCTACGGGCGCGTTCCCCTTTGGTGGCGCGCGATGAAAGACGACGGGCGGTTCGACCTCCACTTCGTAGCGTGTGGCGTCGATGGCGGCGTTCAATCCGGGATGCACATTTGCGATGTGATACCCCTCGAGATAGTTCTCGACATAAGTTTTCCAGTTGCAGCCGATCTCGTGTGCCGAGTGATGCGCGAATGCGAATCGTTCAATGTTCATCGCACTTGCCGCGCGTTCGAGAGGCGCAACGGCTTCGGACAACGGCTTGGCATTCGCATCCATGGTGGCGAACAGAAAGCCGCGCCACGCCTCGCAGCGAAGCGCGAACAATCCATATTCGCGCGGGTCGAAATTGGCCGCCGGTCCGAAATCGCGCGCCGACGCCAGCCGCCCGTCCAGCGCATACCGCCAGCCGTGATAGCGGCAGGTGATCGCCTCGCCGCAACCGCCCGCGCCATCTTCCACCAGCGGCCCCGCGCGGTGGCGGCACACATTGTGGAACGCGCGGATGACGCCGTCCCCGCCACGCACCGCCATCAGCGGATAACCCGCAACCATCAACGCGATGTAATCGCCCGTGTTCGCAAGCTGGCTTTCATGGCCGAGGAAAAGCCACGAATGTCCGAACACCGCGCGGCGTTCGTTTTCGTAGACCGCGGGATCGCGATAGAGCGCGGCCGGAAGGGTTCTCGCCGCTTCGTTCGGCATGGCGTCCGAAGGGTTAATGTCCGCAGCCGCGATGGTCGCACGCAGGTTTGCCGCACGTCCAGCACGCGTGGGCCGTAGCGAAATTCTGTTGCGCAAAGTAGGCTGAGGCATGGCTGCAAAAAGCAAATCCGCGACGCCAAAACGCCTGATCGTCGGCATTTCCGGCGCCTCGGGCGTGATCTACGGCGTGCGCCTGCTGGAGACGCTGCGCGAGCGCGATATTGAAACCCATCTCGTCATTAGCAAGGCGGCCGAGATGGCGTTCGCCTATGAAACCGATCTCAAGCCCGCACAGGTCCGCAAGCTCGCCTACAAATCCTATGCGGTGGGCGATGTGGGCGCTGCGGTCTCCTCGGGCTCGTTCAAGACCATGGGGATGATCGTACTGCCGTGCTCGATCAAGACGATGAGCGAAATCGCCACCGGCGTCACCGGCACGCTTCTGTCGCGCGCAGCCGACGTGGTGTTGAAGGAGCGCCGCCGCCTGGTGATCGCCCTGCGCGAAACCCCGCTGCACGCGGGTCACCTGCGCAGCCTTGCGACACTTTCCGATCTCGGTGCCATTGTCGCCCCGCTTGTGCCCGCCTTCTATCCGCGGCCAAATTCGGTCGACGACATCATCAATCACTCGGTCGGCCGCTTGCTCGACCTGTTCGATGTTGAAACCGGTCTGGTAGACCG
>CAZTCU010000020.1:0-16128 GCA_964612235.1 uncultured Rhizobium sp. | reverse complement strand
CGGAACGAAAACGCGCAGCGGTCGGCACCGCGCGCCATGCATTTGCGATGTTCGACCGTGGTGCCGGTGCTCGCGCCCATCATCGCCAGATCGAAACGGCAGACCTCGGGCCGCTTGACCGCGAGTTTGTGGAACACGCAATTCTGCGCCTCGATGGCAGGGCCGCTTTCGTCGGTTGTCGCGCGCGCATCGTAACCGAGGCCCGCCATCAATGCGGCAAGTGCCGCGATGCGTGCTTCGTTGTCCGCAGCGCCGCCGATCTGCGCCTGCAACGATTTGCCCACCGCCTCGCCCATGCGTTCGAGTTCGTCGCCCAGGTCGTTTTCCGACCTGTTCTCCAACGCCTGCAGCAGCAATTCGGAGATCCAGGAATATTGCCGGGGAAATTGTTCGTGGCCTTCCGCAGTCAGCACATAGAGCTGCTCGGGCCGCCCGCCGGAGGGCTGGCGCGCACCTTTCGCCACCAGCCCGTCGCGCTCCAGCGCCGTCAGGTGCTGGCGGACCGCGTTTCGGCTGATCGCCAGCTTGTGCGCCAGCCCGTCGACGGTCTCGCCCAGCTTGTTGTGCAGCAGCGTCCGCATGAGGACTTGCTGGGTTCCCTTGGCAGCTTCTTGCGTCATCGCCTATTCCACGTTGCCGCCTATGGAAATTAGCGGCTGCAACCAACTCACACAAGATTAAAATGTTTTGGCATGATAATATGGACTAAGTGCTGAACATCTGCCAGAACCTCCTTCTCAACGAGGGAGACCACCATGAAAACCACCGCACTTGCCTTGGCCACCAGCATGGCCGCACTACTTTTCGTCAGTCCGCCTGCCGTCGCCGCCGAGGCGGCCCATAGCCATGCCGCCGCCGCCGAAGCGCCCGCCTCGGCCAAGCTGCAGGCCACCCGCGCCGCCCTTCGCAAATTGTGGCGCGGCCACGCGGAAGCCGTCCGCAAAGTCGTGGTGGCCAAAATCGCCAACGACCCGGCGGGCGAGAAGACGGCGGAAGCCGGCGTCGTCGCCAATGCGCATGACATCGCCAATGCGATCTCGCCGTTTTATGGCCAGGCCGCGAGCGACAAGCTGTTTACGCTGCTTGCGGGCCATTACGGCGCGGTCAAAGCCTATCTCGACGCCTCGATAGCCAAGGACGCGAAGGCCCAGAGCGTCGCCACCGACAACCTCACCGCCAACGCCGAACAGATCGCGACCTTCCTGAGCACCGCCAATCCGCATCTTCCCAAAGACACGCTGATGGAATTGCTGCAGGTCCATGCCGGCCATCACATCTCCCAGATTCAGCAACTGATCGCCAAGAATGCCGCGGCAGAGGCCAAGACGCGCTCGGAAATGCTGGCCCATATGGACGTCGTGGGCGATGCGCTCGCCAACGGCATCGCTGCCCAGTTCCCTGCGAAGTTCTGAACGAAGCGAGGCTTGCAAGACGGTGCGCGTCATCCGGCGCGCACCGTTTTCTTTGAGCCATTTGCTCACCGCGCACGGTCTGCCTAAGACTGCGGCCGGAAACAGGGGCATGGCAGGACATGAGCGATACGGCAGCGGCCAATCCGGACCTTCAACGGCTCAGGCAGTCGATCGACAACATCGACGCCGCGTTGATTCATCTTCTGGCCGAACGGTTCAAATGCACCAAGGCGGTGGGCGAATACAAAGCCACCCACGGCCTGCCGCCCGCCGATCCAAGCCGCGAAGCCGTGCAGATCGCGCGCCTGCGCAAGCTGGCCGAAACCGCGCATCTCGATCCCGATTTCGCCGAGAAATTCCTCGCCTTCATCGTGAAGGAAGTGATCCGCCACCACGAGGCGATCCGCCGCGAACGCGGTTGATCCGGAAAGCGGCAATTAGCCCCCACTGCCTGCTTGCAGCCCGGCTCTCCCGCCCGGTATCATAATGAACTGACAATTTGTCGGGATTGGGAGAACGCCATGGACGTCAGCTTTTCGCCCGAGGAAGAAGCCTTCCGCCAGGAAGTCCGCAGCTTCATCGAACGCACTTTCACCCCTGAAATGCGCGATGCGATGGGCGAAGACGTCCGTTCGAAGGACTCCTATCTCGCCTGGCACAAGGCGCTCTACAAGCAGGGCTGGGTGGCCCCGCATTGGCCCAAGCAATATGGCGGCACCGGCTGGAACGTGACCCAGCGCTACATCTTCAACGAAGAAAACGCGCGCGCCGAGACCACGCCGATCCTTCCCTTCGGCGTGTCGATGGTCGGCCCGGTGATCTTCACCTTCGGCAACGACGAGCAGAAGAAGAAATATCTGCCGCGCATCCTCTCCGGCGAGGACTGGTGGTGCCAGGGTTATTCCGAACCCGGTTCGGGCTCCGATCTTGCCTCGCTTCGCACCCGCGCGGTGCGCGAAGGCGACCACTACATCGTCAACGGCCAGAAGACGTGGACGACGCTCGCCCAATATGCCGACTGGATTTTCTGCCTCGTCCGCACCGATCCGAATGCGAAACAACAGGAAGGCATCTCGTTCCTGCTGATCGACATGAAGACGCCGGGCATCACCGTGAAGCCCATCATCGTGCTCGACGGCGCGCACGAAGTGAACGAAGTCTTCTTCGACAATGTGAAAGTCCCGGTCGAAAACCGCATCGGCGAAGAGAACAAGGGCTGGACCTACGCCAAATTCCTGCTGGTCAACGAACGCTCGGGCATCGCGGGTGTGGCGCGCTCCAAGAAGGCCATCGAACGCTTGAAGGAAATCTCCAAGGCCGAAACGCTCGACGGCAAACCGCTCATCAAGACCGACGAGTTCGCCGGCAAGATCGCCGAACTCGAAATCGATCTGACGGCGCTCGAATACACCGAATTGCGCACGCTCGCCCAGGAATCCAAGGGCCAGATGGCCGGGCCGGAAAGCTCGATCCTCAAGATCAAGGGCACCGAAGTCCAGCAGCGCATCACCGAACTGACGCTCGAGGCGGTCGGCTATTACGGCTATCCCGACGACAGGAAGCTCGGCGACAACGAATATATCGGCCCGGACTACGCCCATGGCGCGGCGGGACGCTATTTCAACATGCGCAAGGCTTCCATCTACGGCGGCTCGAACGAGATTCAGCGCAACATCATCGCCAAGGCCGTTCTGGGCCTCTAAGCCCGGCCCACTACGACAGGACAAACGCTCATGGATTTCTCCTTCAGCGAAGAGCAGACGCTGCTCCGCAACTCGGTCGCCAAATTCCTCGCCGACAACTACACCTTCGAGAACTGGCGCAAATTCACCCGCGCCGAACCCGGCCGCGACGTTGCCAATTGGCAGCATTTCGCCGAGCTCGGTCTTCTTGCGGCAAGCCTGCCCGAGGATTTCGGCGGCCTTGGCGGCGGGCCGGTCGACAACATGATCGTGATGGAAGAGTTCGGCAAAGCGCTGGTGGTCGAGCCGTTCGTTTCGACGGTGGTTATCGGCGCTGGCATGATCGCGCGCGACGGGTCGAAGGAATTGAAGGACGAAGTGCTGCCCAAGATCGCGGGCGGCGAATCCATCGTCGCGTTCGCCTTCGCCGAACCCAAAAGCCGCTTCAATCTCGCCGACATCTCCACCACGGCGAAGAAACAGGGTTCCGGCTATGTGCTGAACGGCCACAAGGCCGTCGTGATCGGCGCGCCCTGGGCCGACACGCTGGTCGTCACCGCGCGCACCGCGGGCAATCAGCGTGACGAGACCGGCGTCAGCGTTTTCCTGGTCAACAAGAAGACCAAGGGCGTCACCACACGCGATTATCCCACCGTCGACGGCCTGCGCGCATCGGAAGTGACCTTCGAGAATGTCGAGGTGCCTGCTTCGCGCGTGATCGGTCAGATCGACAATGGTCTGGCGCTGGTCGAACGTGCCGCCGACGAAGCCATTGCCGCCCATTGCGCGGAAGCCACCGGCGCCATGAAGGTGCTGGTCGACACCACGGTCGAATATTCAAAAACCCGCAAGCAGTTCGGCGTGCCGATCGGCAAGTTCCAGGCGCTGCAGCACCGCATGGTCGACATGTTCACCAGCTATCAGCAGTCCGTGTCGATGACCCTGATGGTGACGCTGCATCTGGATGAAGCCCCCGCCGCCCGCAAGAAGGCCGCTTCCGCTGCCAAGGTGCAGATCGGCCGCGCAGGTCGTTATGTCGGGCAGGAAGCCGTTCAGATCCACGGCGGTATCGGCATGACCGACGAGCTGAATGTCGGCCATTATTTCAAGCGCGTGACCATGATCGACACGCTGTTCGGCAATGTCGATCATCACCTGAAGCGTTATGCGTCGTTGAGCTGATTCGTCGGGTTAGCCTGCCGCCCTGAGCGGTTCGCTGCGCGTGCGCACGCGCGTCGTCGGCAACAGGATCGTCACAGTCGTTCCCACGCCGGGTGTGCTTTCTAACAGCACGCTGCCGCCATGGGCTTCCGCCAATCCCTTCACGATGGGAAGGCCAAGGCCCGTGCTCTTGTCGGCTTGCACCGCGTCGTGACGGCCCTGGCCGAAGCTTTCGAACACGCGGCGGTGATCTTCCGGAGAGATGCCGATGCCGGTGTCGGTGACGCCGAACGACGGCCGCTCGTCGGCCATGCGCCGCGCGAACACCGTCACCGTGCCGCTGGCCTGCGTGAACTTGATCGAATTGGAGAGCAGGTTGACCACGATCTGCCTCAGCGCGCGTTCGTCGGCATAGACCAGCGGAAATCCGCTTTCGGCTTCGACCGCCAGGTTCACGCCCGCCTGCTGCGCCTTGACGTTCATCATCTCGACGCAGTCTTCGATCAGGCGGACGATATCCAGTTCTTCCTCGCGCAAGGTCATGCGCCCCGCCTCGATCTTGGCGAGATCGAGGATGTCGTTGATGAGCGTGAGCAGGTGCTGGCCCGACCCGTGGATGTAATTGCCGTATTCGGAATATTGCTCGATCGAATTGCCGAACGCGCGCGTCTTGATGATCTCCGAAAATCCCAGAATCGCATTCAGCGGCGTGCGCAATTCGTGGCTCATATTGGCGAGGAAGGTCGATTTCGCGCGGGATGCCGCTTCGGCGCGTTCGCGCGCACGGTCGGATGTTTCCTTCGCCCGCTGCAGGTCTTCGATCAGCAGCACGCGCTCGTCTTCGAGCTTCAGCTTCTTGGTGCTGGTCTCGTAGTTGATCGAGGCCTGTGCCGCCATCATCACCCAGAAGCCGATGCACAGCCAGCCGAGGATCGCGTCGATCATGTCGCCCGCCACCATCGGCACCACCGTCATGGCGACGAGATAGATCGGCAGGGTCACATAAAGCATCGGCAAATAGACCGCGCCCGACGTCGCCCATCCCGAAAGCGATGCGCACAGCAGGAACAGGATCAGCAGATGATTGCCCGGCACGCCCGGTACCCAGATGACGAACACCATCGAGCACCACGCCGCCACCAGCACGCCGCCCATGATCACCGCCATCTTGGCGCGGTAACGGACCGATTGCGGTGAACGATCGTCGTATTTGAGGAAGTGCTGGTATTTGATCTCCGCAATCGCGCTCAGCAAGACGACCGCGAGCGGCCACAGGAGCAGACGAATCGTCGGTACCCAGAAGAAATTGGTGGCCGACACCACGATGGCGGTGAAGGGGAGCGTATAGGTGGTGGGCGCGGTCTGCTTGCGCGAGATCTCGAGCTGGGCTTCGACGAGGCGCAGATCGGCTTCGGTTTGCGGGAACATCGCGCGAGAAAAGTTCTCGCGCATGTGGCGCACAATTGCGCGCACCCGGCCCAAACGGCCCGGCTCGGTTTTGGCCGCTTTACTTTCTTGTCGCACGATGTCTACGGGTGCCTTGCCTTCTTCACCTAAGAATGCCCCACCGAGCGTTAATGGAGCTTTTCGCAAACGCCCACTTAAGTGGTAAATTCCCGTTCACCATAATTTTCCGGAGGAAACCTTGTCCGCGCTTCTGTTCGAAAAAAACGGCCCCGTGGTCCAGCTCACGATCAACCGCCCCGACACCCGCAACCCGCTGGGAGAAGAGGGTGACGGCGAGTTGTTCGCCGAGGCCTGCGCCCGCATTAATGCCGATCGCGAGGTGCGCTGCGTGATCCTGACCGGAGCGGGTTCTGCCTTCTCGGCGGGTGGAAACGTGAAAGCGATGCGCGAGCGATCGGGCTCGTTTGCGGGTGCCGGCGTTCACATCCGCGAGCGGTACAGAAACGGCATTCACCGTATCGTGCGTTCGCTGTGGGGCGTCGAAGTGCCGATGATCGCAGCGGTGAATGGGCCCGCCATCGGTCTGGGCAACGACGTCGCGTGCCTTGCCGACATGCGCATCGCAGCGGACAACGCGATCTTTGGTGCCACTTTCTTGCGCATCGGCCTCGTCCCGGGCGATGGGGGTGCGTGGATACTACCGCGCACTATCGGTCATGCGCGCGCAGCGGAATTGTTCTTCACCGGCGACACCATCGACGCACAAACGGCATTGTCATGGGGTCTGGTTTCGCGCGTGGTACCCGCCGCCCAGTTGATGGATGATGCCGATGCACTTGCCGCCCGCATCTGTCGCCAGCCGCCGGACGTGTTGCGCATGACCAAGCGCATGATGCGCGAAAGCCAGAGCGTGAGCTTCGACACCATCATGGAAATGAGCGCCGCCATGCAATCGCTCGCCCACCTGACGGAAGATCATCACGAAGCCGTCGCCGCCTTCTTCGAGAAGCGGCCGGGCGATTTCAAGGGCAGATAATCCGGTATTGAAGGATCGGGCGGGGCCGTCTAGCGTCCCGCCCGGCACTATCAGGAGGAAAAGATGGCCATTGGGATTGTTGCGACGATCAAGATTCAACCCGGCAAGAACGCAGAACTCGAAAGCGTGGCAAAGGAATTGATGGCCGCGGTGCGCAAGAACGAGCCGGGAAACAAATACTACCAATTCTTCAAGTCGAAGGCCGACGAGAACACCTATGTCGTGATGGAAATGTACGAAGACGCGGCCGCGGTCGAAGCGCACCGCAATTCCGATCATTTCAAGACCATCGGCCCCAAGATGGGCCCCGCAATGGCGGGCCGCCCGGACGTTCAGCTGTTCGACGCGATCTAGAACTTCAAGAACGGCACCAGCATGGGAACGCGGCGGCTGTAATCGTCATAGGCCGCCGCGCCCAATTCCTCGCGCAGGAAGCGTTCTTCCAAGCGCGCCTTCAGCCAGATACTCAAGGTGAGAAGCGCGGCCCCGGCGATGCCATAAGCCGTGCCCTTTGCCCACAACGTTGCGAATGTCGAAATCAGCAACCCGGTGTAGATCGGATGACGAACCAAGCCGTAAGGCCCGCTTTTCACCACGCGGTGACTGGCTTTCTTGGTGATGTTGCCCGACCACAAGCGCCCGAGATGTATCCGTGCCCACCACGTGAAGAGAAAGCCGAACGCGGTCAGTGCCACAGCGAACCACGCTTGCGTCCAGTTCACATGCCAAAGCCCGAGCGCGCCGTGATAACCATGCGCTGGAAGGAAAAAAAGAATGGCGCCCGCGACCATCAGCACGCGGTATTGCGCTTCAGATCCGAGGCTTGCCCGTTTCTCCGCACGGTCGCTCCAGAACGACGCCAGTGCCCACGATATCACCCACGCGCCCCAGAGGGCCGAAATCGCGGTAACGGGATGCATGCGTTCCCCTTCACGTGATGCCACGCGACAGAGGTGTGTCGGCGAATCCTAGAATGCAAGCCCCTTGGCGAGTTTCACCAACGGCAACTTTGCAATATCGCCCAGCACCTTGTCGGAAACGCCGCCGTCCACTTCGACAAGTGCGATCGCCTCGTCGCCCGGTGCGCTGCGGCCCAGTGCAAATGACGCAATGTTAACTTTGGCGTCACCCAGCAGGCTTCCCAGCTTGCCGATGAAACCCGGCTTGTCCTCGTTCACGACGTAAAGCATGTGCGGCGCGAATTCGGCGTCGAGATTGATATCCTTCACCTGGATCAGCCGCGGCCGTCCGTCGGAGAACACCGTTCCCGCCACGCGCCGCGTCGAACCGTCGAGAACCGCGGTGATCTTGATATAGCCTTCATAAGCACCCTGGCGCGGACGACGCGTCTCGCTGATCTTGATGCCGCGTTCCTTGGCGACGACAGGCGCATTGACCATGTTCACGTCGGACAGGGCGGGTTTCAAAAGCCCGGCGATGGCCGCTTGCGTCAGCGCGCGCTGGTTAAGGTCGGCCGCTGTTCCTTCATAGAGGATCTCCACCGTCTGCAGGCTCGTATCGGTAAGCTGGCCCACGAACGCACCCAGCTTTTCGGCCAGCACGATCCACGGCTTCACCTTCTGCGCCTCTTCGGCGTTGATCGAAGGCATGTTGAGCGCATTGGTGATCGCGCCCGTCAGCAGATAGTCGGAAATCTGTTCGGCCACCTGCAGGGCCACGTTTTCCTGCGCTTCCTCGGTGGAGGCGCCCAGATGCGGCGTGGCGATGACCTTTTCATTGCCGAACAATATGTTCGATTTGGCCGGTTCTTCCTCGAACACGTCGAGGGCCGCGCCCGCCAGGTGGCCGGAATCGAGCGCCGCCTTGAGTGCTGCTTCATCCACCAGCCCGCCACGCGCGCAATTGATGACGCGTGCGCCCTTCTTCATCTTGTTGATCGCATCCGCCGAGATGATGTTGCGCGTCTCGTTGGTGAGGGGCGTATGCAGCGTGATGAAATCGGCCCGTGCCAGAAGTTCGTTCAGTTCCACCTTCTCGATGCCGAGCGAAGAGGCACGCTCCGGCGACAGATAGGGATCGAACGCCACGACATGCATCTTCAGGCCCTTGGCGCGATCGGCAACGATGGAACCGATATTGCCTGCGCCGATCAGGCCCAGCGTCTTGCCGTAGACCTCTGTGCCCATGAAGCGGTTCTTTTCCCACTTGCCGGCCTGCGTCGAGGCATTGGCGGCGGGAAGATCGCGGGCGAGTGCCATCATCATCGCAATCGCGTGTTCGGCTGTGGTGATGGAATTGCCGAACGGCGTGTTCATCACGATCACGCCCGCTGCCGTCGCCGCCGGAATATCGACGTTGTCGACGCCTATCCCTGCGCGCCCCACGACCTTCAGCTTCTTCGCGGCCTTGATGACATCCGCCGTCACCTTTGTCGCGGAACGGATGGCCATACCGTCATATTGATCGACGATCTTGAGCAATTCTTCCTTGCTCAATCCGGTCTTCACATCGGCTTCGATCCCGCGTTCCTTGAAGATCGCAACGGCGGCGGGAGAAAGCTTGTCGGCAATCAGAACCTTCGGCATGGGATCAACCCTTCACTTGCGCCCAGGCCCAATCGAGCCAGGGCATCAATGCTTCCAAATCGGCGCGCTCCACGGTGGCGCCGCACCAGATGCGAAGACCGGATGGCGCGCTGCGATAGGCGGCTACGTCATAGGCGACTTTCTCTTTTTCAAGCACGCTTGCGATTTTCTTCGCGGCATCGGCTTGCGCATCCGCCGAAAGTCCTGCGAACCACGGATCGACGATTTTGAGACAGACCGACGTATTGGAACGCACGGTCTTGTCTTCCGCCAGGAACGCGGCCCACGAGCTTGCGCGCACGAAAGCGTCGAGCACCGCAAGATTGCTGTCGGCGCGCGCAACAAGCCCGTCGAGACCGCCCACGCCTTCCGCCCATTTCAGCGCATCGAGATAATCTTCCAGCGCGAGCATCGACGGCGTGTTGATCGTCTCGCCCTCGAAAATGCCTTCGGCGATCTTTCCGCCCTTGGTCATGCGGAAGATCTTCGGCAGCGGCCATGGCGGCGAATAGGATTCCAGCCGCGCGACCGCGCGGGGCGAAAGCACCAGCATTCCGTGCGCCGCTTCGCCGCCCAGCACCTTCTGCCAGGAGAAGGTCGTCACATCGAGCTTGTCCCACGGCAGCTTCATCGCGAACGCCGCACTCGTCGCGTCGCAAATCGTGATGCCTTCGCGGTCTTTCGAAATCCAGTCGCCGTTCGGCACGCGCACACCCGATGTCGTGCCGTTCCACAGGAACACTATATCGTGCGTGGGATCGGCCTGTTTCAGGTCGGGCAATTCGCCATAACCGGCTTTGATGATGCGCGCGTCTTTCAGCTTCAGCTGCTTGGCGACATCGGTCACCCAGTCTTCGCCAAAGCTTTCCCAAGCGAACATGTCGACGGGGCGCGGCCCCAGCATCGACCACATCGCCATTTCGACGGCGCCCGTATCGGACGCAGGAACGATGCCCACGCGATAATCGGCGGGAATGCCGAGTACTTGCCTGGTGCGGTCGATGGCTTCCTTGAGCTTCGCCTTGCCCGGCTTGGAGCGGTGCGAGCGGCTCAGAAGTGCGTCATTGAGAGCTTGTGGGGTCCATCCGGGGCGCTTGGCGCAGGGGCCGGAGGAAAAAAAAGGCCGCGCAGGACGCACGGCGGGAGCATTTGCAGTCATCGCTGATCATTCCTTCCAGAATGAAGCACCTCGTTGGGGAGGTGTGGCCCGCCGCCGATATACGGATTCCCCGGTTAAAGGTCAATTGACGCCCGCTCGCGCGATTGACGCATATCAAGGCCAAGGGAACGCGCCGGCTGAACAATCGTTTGTCTTTCATCACAGGAAAGGAAAGCGTCATGCCGCTTGTCACACAGGAAAACTCGGATGACCTGCCGGAGCTCGGCGTCGCCCCCGAAAAGGTCCGGTTTGTGATCGTCAAGGCGCGCCAGTTCGACGCGAAAGAAGCCGATTCCGATCCGGACGAAGGCTCCGATGCCGTTGATGACAAGATGAGCGACGTGCTGGAGGACAAGCCCTCCGAAGATTCGGTCCAGCAGGAACTCATCTCGTTCATCAATGGCCTCGACGAAGAAGAACAGATCAACCTTGTGGCGCTTGCCTGGCTCGGTCGCGGCACCTTTGACATTGCTGAATGGGCCGACGCGATCGATACCGCGCGCAACGAACACAACAATCGGACGGCGCAATATCTCCTCAGCCTGCCGCTCCTGGGCGACTATCTCGCCGACGGTCTTGCCGCCTTCGGCGAGAACTTCGACGACGAAACGGACGAGGAATTCGAAGCGGAAACCGAAGAGGAAGAAACCGACGAGACGTGAGTCACACCTCGATCTCACCTTTCATATAAAGCGCGCACGGACCCGAGAGCACTGTGCGCTCTCCCTCGTCGGTGCAAACCAGATCGCCACCACGAGGTGACACCTGCCGCGCCTTCAACGTCTTCTTGCCGAGCCGTTTTGCCCAGAACGGCGTCAGCGCACAATGCGCCGACCCGGTCACCGGGTCTTCCGGCACCGCCTTATCGGGTGCAAAGAAACGCGAAACGAAATCATATCCCTGATCGCCCTTCGCCGTCGCGATCAATCCCCAAAACCCGGCTTTGCGCAGCACGCGCGCGATTTCGCCCGGCCCTTCGAGATTGCGCACATGCGCAGCATCGTCCCACACCGCAACGAGATAACGCCCCTTGAACAATTCCGTTGGCGGCGCTGAACCGAGCGCTTCGCCAATTTCCGCCGCCAAACCGTCAACCTGGAGCGGCGCGATAAGGTCAGACGGCAATCTCATCACATGCCGTTCGTCGCGCCCGCGATCCACCGTGAGCGTGCCCGACCGCGTCTCGAACGAAACCGTCCTCAATTCCGGATCGAGCGTGTTGAAGAGAAGCCACGCGCTTGCCAGCGTCGCATGTCCGCAAAGCTCCACTTCTGCCGCCGGTGTGAACCAGCGCAGCGCATATTTCCCCGGCGCCGTCTTCACGAAGAACGCGGTTTCCGCGAGATTGTTTTCGTTGGCGATCTTCTGCATCAGCGCATCGTCGATCCACGCCGAAAGCGGAACGATGGCAGCCGGGTTGCCGCCCAGCGCCTTTTCCGAAAACGCATCGACCTGCCAGAGTTTCAGCTTCATCGCACTCTCCCGAAACGGCGGAAACGATAAAGCCGCCCGCGTGCTCCATGGAACGCGCGTTTGCGCATGGCGGTATTGCGGAAAATCCTAGTGCGCGGCTTCCAGCGTCTGGCTGCGCTTGTCGGCCAAGGCAGCCTTCATCGCGGCCTGCAGCTTGTCGAAAGCCCGCATCTCGATCTGGCGCACGCGCTCGCGGCTCACATCGTATTTCTTGGACAGTTCTTCCAGCGTCACCGGCTCGTCGCGCAAGCGGCGGGCCTCGATGATGTCGCGTTCGCGCTCGGTCAGTTCGCCCAGCGCGGTCGACAGCAATTCCTGCCGTTCGCCCAACTCCTCGCGCTCGGCAAGGCGGGTTTCCTGGTCCAGCGTGTCGTCCTGCAGCCAGTCCTGCCATTCGGATTCCGAATCCGAACGCAGCGGCATGTTGAGCGATGAGTCGGGCGCCGAAAGCCGGCGGTTCATATCCACCACTTCGTCTTCGCGCACACCAAGCTTGGTCGCGATCTGCGTCACATGTTCGGGATGCAGATCGCCTTCCTCGATGGCGTCGATCTTGCTCTTGGCCTTGCGCAGGTTGAAGAACAGCTTCTTCTGCGCCGCCGTGGTGCCCATTTTCACGAGGCTCCACGAGCGCAGGATGTATTCCTGGATCGAAGCGCGGATCCACCACATGGCATAGGTCGCCAAACGAAATCCCTTGTCGGGCTCGAAGCGTTTGACCGCCTGCATCAGCCCCACATTGCCTTCTGCGATGATCTCCGAAACCGGCAGGCCATAACCCCGATAACCCATCGCGATCTTCGCCACGAGGCGCAGATGGCTCGTCACCAGTTTCTTCGCCGCGGCCGGATCCTCATGTTCCTTCCAGCGCTTGGCGAGCATGTACTCCTCGCCCGGATCCAGAAGCGGAAACTTCCGGATTTCGGAGAGATAGCGGGAAAGCCCGCCTTCGCCCTGCAATGCTGGAACGCCACGACCGCTCAAAACCCAAGCTCCTCATCGCCGACGGGGGATCGACCCACCCATTAGACAACATCGGGAATGCGGGAAGACAGTGAATTTTTGAAGAGAACGCATGCCCCGGGATGACGATGTGGTGATGGATCAGCCGCTTTTCAACCCGCGCAAAGCCTCCACAAGTCCCGAAAAATCGGCCGGCCAGGCGGATTCAAAGCGTATTTCCTTATGGGTCGTAGGGTGTTGAAACCCCAGCAGCCAGGCATGAAGCGCTTGGCGCGGGAACCCGTTGGCGGCGGCATAAGCCTTGGCCTCGGCGTCGGTCTTGGCCCGGGGTGCCACCCGCGCCTTGCCATAGGACGGGTCGCCGATCAGCGGATGGCCCAGATGGGTCAGATGCACCCGGATCTGATGCGTACGCCCCGTCTCCAACCGGCACTCGATCAAACTGGCAAGCGGTTTCCCAGGGGGGCCAAACCGCTCTATCACGCGATAGCGCGTGCGCGCAGGCTTGCCTGCATTCCTCACCACCGCCATGCGTTTGCGGTCGAACGGATTGCGCCCGATATCGCCTTCGATCATCCCGTCGCCCAGACGCGGGCTTCCCCAGACGACGGCGTTATATGCCCGCTGCACCACATGCGCCGCGAATTGCTTGGCCAAACTCGCCATCGCGCGATCGTTCTTCGCCGCCACCAGCAAACCGCTGGTATCCTTGTCGAGACGGTGCACGATGCCCGGCCGCGCCACGCCGCCGACGCCTTTGAGCGACGATCCGCAATGGGCGATCAATGCGTTCACCAATGTCCCGTCGGGATTTCCCGCCGCCGGATGCACCACAAGCCCCGGCTGCTTGTCGATCACGATCAAATCGTCGTCCTCATAGACGATGTTGAGCGGAATATCCTGTCCCAGAGGCTCGGCAGGCACAGGCTCCGGCACGCGCACTTCATAGATTTCGCCGGGTTTGACCCTGGTATTGCCGTCTCTTATGGTCGCGCCCGCCCGAAAAACCGCGCCTTCGTCGATCAACGCCTGCAACCGCGAGCGGCTGAGACCGGCAAAGCTCGCGGCGAGAAAACGGTCCAGGCGAAATCCCGCCTGGTCGGCTTCGACGGCGGCCGTCCGCATTGTTCCGTCCCCGGAGGAATTGTCCTTGTCCGACCTATCGTCTGCCACCACATCTCCCGAAGACGTGAAAAACACCGCAAGCTATCGCGGGCTGAAGGCCGTCGTCATCCTTCTGGGCGCTCTTATCATCATTGCCTTCGGATTGCTTGTGGTGGGTGCGCTCACCCGTTTCCACGCCAAATCCGCGCCCAATGCGTCGGCCCTCGAAAACACCATCGCGCTGCCCGCGGGCGCTACGATCGTTTCGAGCGAAGTCCAATCCGACCGCCTGATCCTGCGCGTGAAAGCGCAAGGCGGTGAAGGCATCTACATCATCGACACCGGCACCGGCCATCTCGTCGGCCGGGTGCAGACACAAGGTCGATGATCGCCACGCTGTTCCTGCCCAAAACCTTGCGCGACCAGATCGCCCGCGAAGCCCTGGCCGCTCACCCTTCCGAATGCTGCGGCCTGATCGAGGGCACATATAATAAGGACGAGGCCACCGCACTCGCCTGCCATCCCACCCGCAACCTGGCCACCGACAGCGACAGTTTCGAGATCGACCCCGCCCGCCATATCGAATTGCTGCGATCCTTGCGCGGCACGGGCCGCGAAATCCTGGGCTGCTACCACTCCCATCCGGCCGGCCGCGCCGAACCTTCGCCCCGCGACCTCGCGCGCGCCACAGACGAAAATTTCCTCTGGCTGATCGCCGCCGGGCCCGAACTGCAGGCCTTCGTCCACGCGGGCCACGCCTTCCACCCCGTCCGCCTCGCTTGAGGCAAGCCGACCCCGCCGGTATAAGCAGGCCCTACGCTCCCATCGTCTAGCGGTTAGGACGCGGCCCTCTCAAGGCTGAAACACGGGTTCGATTCCCGTTGGGAGCGCCAGCGCGAAATTCAAGTGTCTGGTATTGTTGACGAATTTCGAACATTTGTCCCACACATCAATTTCAGGAATCCCATTGGGACACTGGCAGACACAATCTGAAATGCAGAGATATTTCCGACGCTCATTGCGTCGCTGCACGATGTGAAAGTTCTCGCCACCTTCTATCCGGGCATGTCGCCCGAATTCGGAAGTCTGATTCTGTTTTCCAACCTGGTCGAAGTTCGACCTTCACGTCAGTAATCAAATTGCAGTCCGACTTAATGGCAGAAATTGCCACCGTTCCAATCGAATCTTTCGCGATCCAAAAAAAGAACTCTGACGGTTCTAAGCACACATCTTCCATCATCCGGCTGTCGTTGCGCTACACGATCGGCCTTGCAGGACCGCGCCCAGCGTGCCGGTGGAGAAGGCCAGTTTGCGGCAGCTGATATGCGGAAATCTAGGTACCGCCCGCGGCATCGCGAGCGTGCAGAAGCCCTATCTCTGCCGTCGTTATCTCGCTAATCGACTCTACGCTATTCCGATACGAGGCAAGTGAACCATCGAATGTCGTTTGCGCGGCAAATTCGAGTGCATTGGCGACCGCAATGGCTCCGATGCTGGTTTTCGCTGCGTTGCTCGGAGCAACGATTTGCCGTGCCGCTTCGGTGCCTGCAGCAGCGACCAAAGCTGCAGTGCGGTCGTTATCGTCAAGGGCATGCTCCACGCCGGCGTCGCGTATTCCGCTATGATAGATCGGGTCACTGATGCCTACTCCATCCGTTGTTCGGGGCGGGTTGGTTCGCCGTGCGCCTCCCCAATAAGCCTCGGGAGCGGGTCGAGGAACAATATTATTTCGTAATTTTTTTGTGCGTACACGCGAATCTTCGTGGGTGCCGTTCGTTTAAGCCCTCGCAAACGTAAACTTGACCCTCGAAAGGCTGAGGCTGGCGGGGGAATGGCCGACCAGACGGAAATTAGTCACGGGACTTTCCCGATGACTATTTCGAACGCGTCCCGCAGCCGCCGACGTTCTTTGTCCACTTCAAATACAAGACCTATGCCCACCATCACAGTTACTATGGGCAGGTCAGCGCCACCCGCAGTTTTTCCGGCGTCGGCCCCACACTGTCGGTAAGCGGTTCGCAAGTGCTTGCTGGAAATGTGGACGATGGCGCGATGGCGTTCGACTGGGGCGTCAATGCTGCCGTCCTGTTCGGCCGCCAGAAAGTCCAGGGCAGCCACATTACCACCGGCGCTTATTTCACCAACAACTCAGGCCCCAAATCGACTTACAATACCGGCCGCAAAC
>CAZTCU010000019.1:0-19806 GCA_964612235.1 uncultured Rhizobium sp. | reverse complement strand
ATCGGAACGCAGGCGATTTCTGTGACCACCGATCCTGCCGTAGCGGTCGCGTTCAACGACATTCCGTTTATTCGCAATCACTTTTTTGAACAGGAGTTCTACGACCTCGGATCGGTGGAAATTTTACGCGGCCCCCAAGGCACGCTCTATGGCCGCAATGCGACTGCCGGTGTGGTCAATCTTTCGCCCGCCAAACCCACCGATCAGTTCGAGGCGATGGCATCCGGCGAAATCGGCAATTATCACCAGCGCCGTTTCGAAGGCATGATCAACCTTCCCCTCGTCGACGATCGCGTGGATCTGCGTATCGCTGGCGAATGGACCAAGCGTCAAGGTTATAGCTTCAACGAAACTACCAACGAGCGCATCGATGGACGCGACCTGTGGTCGGGGCGCGTCACATTGGGCTTCAAGCCGAGCGAGAAATTCCAGTCCTACCTGATCTGGGAACACTTCTCGGAGAACGACGACCGTATTCGCAGCGGCAAGCAGCTCTGCAAGACGGCAATGCCGCCGGATACTGTGGACGGGGTACAGGTGCCAAGCGGCGGCGCCGACTTTAGCGGCGGAATTCTGACGCTCGGCAAGAATTATCTAAGCCAGGGTTGCGAGATGAGTTCGCTTTACGCGCCCGAAGCGTTCCAGGTGCCGTATGGCTTTTCGCTGCCTTATGTGGTGGCGGTGAATCTGGCGGGACAATTCATCAATCCCGGTGTCGATCCGTATGCAAGCACCAAGCAATCGCGGAACCTGCGCGTCATCGAATCAACAATCGACCCGAGCTATCGCGCCAAGAACGATATCGTGGAATTCAATGCCGATTACGCGGTCACGCCCTCGCTGACCTTCAGCTCGCAAACGGGCTTCAATCAGGATTCGCTGCGTTCGACGCAAGACTATAACCGCTTCAATACGGCGCCCGGGCTTTTCAATCCTGATACAGGGTATGTTCGCGAACCGATTACGCCTGATGGCTACTTCTGCGACCCCCAGCTCGGATGCGCCAACCGGCTGGTGGCGCAGGATCTTTCGACGGAACATGCCTGGCAGCTAAGCCAGGAATTCCGGCTTGCCTCGCATTTCTCCGGCCCATTCAATTTCAGCGCGGGCGGCAACTACCTGCATTACGAAACGGAAGAAAACTACTACATCTTCATCAACACGCTTTCGCTCTATTCGATCACGACCGGGCAGTTCACGCCGACGCTCTATGTTCCCGGCGTTTCGGATAACCACGAATGCATTCCGCGCGGAGGCGCAGCCGGTTCGATCGGCTGGCAGTTACCGGACCCGACGGCGGGCGGCGGACAGCCGACATCGAATTGCGTCTATATGGATCCCAATCCGATCGACAGCCTGAATAACAACGGCCACAACTATTTCCTCAGCCAGAATCCTTATCTACTCGATTCTTACGCTGCGTTCGGCGAGATCTATTACAACATCCTGCCCGACTTGAAGGTCATCACCGGCCTGCGCTGGACGGAGGACCGCAAACACTTCACCGACATCCCCAGCGAAGTCATCACCACTGGCTACGGCTATCCGAGCCTCGGCGTGGTGGACCAGCAATGGGATCAATTCACCGGCCGGGCCGCGCTGAATTGGACGCCCAAACTCGATTTCACCGACCAGACGCTGGTGTATGGTTCTTATGCACATGGCTACAAGGCGGGCGGCGCCAATCCGCCGGGTGCCGCTTTCACGGCGATTACCGGCACCATCGTCAGCCAACCGGGATATGACAGCGGTGAAGTCGGCGTTCCGGTTCACCCGCTCACATTCAAGCCGGAATTCGTTGACGCCTTCGAGCTCGGCACCAAGAACACTTTGTTCGATGGAGCGCTGACGCTGAATGCAAGTGCGTTCTATTACAATTACGAGAACTATCAGATTTCCCAGATCGTCGACCGCACCTCGATCAATCTCAATTTCGACGCTCATGCAAAGGGCATGGAATTGGAAGCGATGTGGGAGCCGGTGCCGGGTCTGCGCTTCAATTTTGCGGGCGGTTGGGAGGACACCTCCATCGCGCATGGTGAACGCGCCGTCGATCTGATGGATCGCACGGCGGGGCACGCAGGGTGGATAGTAGTCAAGCCGTTCGCGACGCAGGCCTCAAACTGCATTCTGCCAGAATATGTTGTTGCGGCGATTATTACGCAGCAACAGATTTCAAGCGTCGGCGACGAAAGCCCCACCAATCCCACCTTCGCCTGCACGCAGGCCTATGGTGCCCATATCGATCCGCTTACCCAGCTCCCTTACAAGGAAGATCCGACCGTCCATGCTACGTCTTACTATCTGATACCGCCGGGTTATCACGGCTTCGATCCGCTTAGCGTCGACCCGAATGCTCCGGCGGGCGTCAACAACGGATTGGGCCTGCCGCCGAATAACGGCGAAGGGTTCTCCAAGGATCTCGGCGGCAACGAATTGCCCAATGCGCCGCCCTACACCATATCGGCGGGCGCGCAATACACGATGCCGCTGTCATCGGATTGGGCGGGTACGCTGCGGGCGGACTACTACTGGCAGGATTATTCCTGGGCGCGTGTCTTCAACGACAATCCGTACGACCGGTTGCGCGGCTACACCAACGTCAACCTCGCAATCATCCTGACGAGCCAGTCGGGCTGGCAGGTCATGCTCTACGACAAGAACGTGTTCAACACGACCGCGATCACGGGCGATTTTCTCAACAGCGACGACACGGGGCTCACCACCAACGTGTTTCTGACCGATCCGAAGTTGATCGGCATCCGCGTAACGAAGAACTGGTGAGGGGGACGCCATGAGCGAATTGATGAATGTTAATCACGGCGCTGGCAGCTTCCGTTGGGAGCTTCTGGCCACGGTTTCGGCGCTTGCGCTGTCGACGGTCGTCGCGATGCCGCAGGCTGTCGTTGCACACGAAGACGATCGCGACCGGCCGACGGTGTGGATCGAAGTCGGCGGACAGCTCGAGCGCAACGATGGTATCGGCGCACCCTTCACGCCGCCCTTCACGCTGTTCAAACCCACGCCGCCGACATTCGAAACGGGTTCGCCCATCGACGTGCAGCATTCACCGCGCTACAGCAAAGGCGCTGAAGCCGCGATCACCATCGAGCCGTCGGGAACCGACTGGTCGTTCTCTGCATCCATCCGCTATGGCCGCTCCAACGGCAACAAGCACGTCATCGCGCAAACGGAGCCACACCGGTCCAAATATCTTTCGGCCAATGCCGGCCATCAGCCTATCGGCGCCACACAGCAGGTTCCGCAATTTGCCGATACCACCGTCAGGTTGTCGGAAACCCATACGGTGCTCGATTTCAAGGCCGGCAAGGACGTGGGGCTTGGCCTGTTCGGACGGAACAGCACTTCGATCTTCAGTGTAGGCGTGCGCTTTGCGCAGTTCACTTCGCGAGCAGACGTCAAGGTGCGTACCCGGCAGAATGTGAAGGTCAGCAATATGCTGCCGGATCCGAAATATTTCCCCAGCTATAAATTCCATACTTACTATTTGAGGGCGAACAACGAGCGCAGCTTCCATGGCATCGGCCCGTCGCTGTCATGGCAAGCCTCCGAACCAGTGATCGGCAATCCGCAGGATGGCGAGTTCTCGGTGGATTGGGGCCTAAACGGCGCCATCCTGTTCGGCCGGCAGAAGGCCAAGCTGCATCACCAGACCACCGACAGTTACTACAAAGGCCGCAAATATTACGCGCCCAGCGGCAATTTCGGCACGCATTACAAGCGCTATCCGGCTGTTCTGGGGAATCCTCAACGGTCACATTCCGTCGTGGTGCCCAACATCGGGGCGTTCGCAGGCCTCAGCTATCGCATCGAGAATTTCAAGGTGAGCGCAGGATACCGGGCCGATTTCTTCTTCAACGCAACAGACGGTGGGATCGATACGCGGCAGCAATTCGACCGTAGCTTCCACGGTCCATTTGCTTTGTTTAGCGTCGGTCTTTAGTCGGGCCTCATCGTGCCCAACATCGGTGGTTTTGCGGGTCTGTGGTTCATATATCCCAACGCCCCGGTCATAGCCGGCATGCCGGTTACCGGGCGATATTTATGACCTGCAACTGCGTGAACTCCGCCAACCCTTCTTCGCCAAGCTCGGCGCCGAGGCCGGATTGCTTTGCTCCGCCGAAGGGAATGTGCGGTGCGAGATCGAGGTGCTTGTTGATCCAGACTGTGCCCGCGTCCATGCGCTCCGCGAGTGCATGGGCGCGGTTCAAATCGGCAGACCAGATCGAACCTCCCAGGCCATAGGGAGAGGCATTGGCGCGCGCCAGCGCATCTTCGGGGTCGGAATATTTGATAACGGGAAGAACGGGGCCGAACTGTTCTTCGTCTACAAGCCTCGTTCCATCCGTGATGTCGCGTACGATAGTGGGACGGATGAAAAACCCTTTCTCCGGGACATCGCCGCCCGCCATCACCGTGCCGTGTCTGGCGGCATCGGCAATCAGGTCCTTCACCTTCTCGAACTGCATCTTGTTCTGCAGCGGGCCGAGTTGTGTGCCCTGTTGCAGGCCGTCACCGATCACCGCGGCCTTGGCCAGTGAAACAAGTTCGTCGCACATGCTGTCATAAATCGATTCATGCACATAGAGCCGTTTCATGGCGATGCAAACCTGCCCGCTGTTCTGGAAGGCGCTCTGAAAGATTTTCGGCGCCGCCGTTTTGGGGTCCACGTCATCCAAAACGATACCGGCATCGTTGCCGCCCAATTCGAGCGTGACGCGCTTCAACGAGTCCGCCGCGCCAGCCATCACCTTTTTCCCCGTGGCTGTCGAGCCCGTGAACGATATCTTCCGCACATCGGGATGTTTCGTCAGCTCTCCGCCCAGATCGTTGGCATCGGCGATGACGTTCAAAACGCCGGAAGGCAACAGATCGGCGATGTATTCGCACAATTTGAGCGTGGACAACGGCGTCGTTGCAGCGGGCTTCAGCACCACGGTGTTTCCCGACAACAATGCCGACGGCACTTTGAACGCCATCAGGATCAAGGGGAAATTCCACGGCACGATGGCGCCGATCACACCCAGGGGCTTGCGCCGGACTTCCACTTTCCGCCCCTCGCTGTCTTCGACGATCTTCACCGGCAGGTCGAGGCTTGCGAAATATTGGAAGAACGCGGCGGCGCCATACACTTCGCCCGTCGCATCCGCCAACGGCTTTCCTTGTTCCTGCGTAAGAATACGTGCGAGTTCGGGGGCTTTCGATTGAATGCGTTCCGCGATGGCGAGCAACGCCTTCTTCCGCTCTTCTATCGGCGTTTTGCTCCAGCCGGGAAACGCGGCTTTGGCAGCAGCAACGGCTTTGTCGAGTTGCCCTTTGGAGGCACGCGGGCACACCGCAAAAACCTCTTCGGTCGCAGGATTTATGACGTCCATCGTCTGGTCGCCATCTTCCAGCCGCCCATTGATGAGAAGCTTGTATTCGCTCATGGAAATTCTCCTTTTCGGCCACAATCGCGCCCGCCCTTGCGTGCAGCGTAGCACGTCGAAGGGCGGGCGGCCCCCCTAAGCGTCCGGCAACAGCACCACTTTCACGCAATCGCCCCGGTGCTGGTCCGCAATGGCTTTGTTGATCTCGGACATGGGATAGGTTCGGATCAAACGGTCGAACGGAAAGCGCCCCGCTTTGTAGAGCGCGATCATTTCCGGAATGAACGTGTCGGGGTCGCTGTCGCCCTCGATGATGCCTTTCACCGCATGACCGAAGGTGATGACGGAAAGAAGATCGCCGGGCACCGGTGTTCCCGGCGGCGGCACGCCCACAATGCCGAACACGCCGTGCGGGCCGAGGCATCCCATTGTCGCCTGCAGAACGGCGGGGATGCCGGTGGTGTCGAACGCATAATCCACGCCAATCGGAACGATTTCGCGCACCGCCGCAGCAAGATCGGTCGACGCCTTGGGATCGATGGTATGCGTCGCTCCCAATTCCTTTGCGAGTTTGCGCCGCTGCGCATACGGCTCAACCACGATGATCGTGCCGCATTCCTGAACGACCGCGCCCATCACGGCGCTCAAGCCCACGGCGCCCCCACCCAACACCAGCAATGTCGAACCTTTCTCGCAGGCGAGCGAACGCATGATGCCGCCCGCGCCGGTTTGAATGCCGCAACCAAGGGGCCCCATCAGTTCGACCGGAACATCGTCGGGCAATTTCACGACATTGCGCTCATAGGCGAGTGCATAGGTTGCGAATGAAGATTGCCCGAAGAAATTGCTTACGACGTCCGCGCCGTTTTCGTGCAGCGCTTTCGATCCGTCGGGCCGCATGCCGGCATAGTTGAGTTGCGGCATTGTGTGGCAATAGGCGGGATCGCCCCGCTTGCATCGCGGGCAAACGCCGCAAGAGCGGAATGTGATGCCCACCGCATCGCCCGGTTTCACCTTGCGAACCTTGGCGCCGACGCGCTCGACGATTCCCGATCCTTCGTGTCCCAGAACGGCGGGCGGCGCGAACGGCATCATTCCGTCGCGCGCAATCAGATCGGTGTGACAAAGGCCGACGCCTTTCACACGCACCAGAATTTCGTCGTCGCGCGGATCGTCCAGATCGAGTTCGGCGATGTCGAAGTTGCCGCCGGTCTCGCGCACGACGGCCGCTTTCACCTTCATTGGCATCATCCTCCGCTTGCTGCCGCAGGGCTTTTGTTGATATTGATACCATAGTCGCATAAAGAAACTACGGTAGCAAAACATAAAATTAGGCGCGAAAATCAAGGGGCTAGGGGATACCCGGTCTCGCGCGCGCAGGGAGACGGACGAAGTGCCTTCTATCATTCCGCTTTGGGACGCCGCGCCCGAACAGGCCGATATCATCGGGAACAAGGCTGCGGGCCTTGCCGCGCTTCACCGCGCCGGTTTCCGCGTACCCAAAGGCGTTTGCGTCACCATCGATGTGTACAAACACTGGCGCGCTGCAGGTTCGCTGTCCGCCGAATTGCGCGCGGAGCTTGGGCAGGCCTTCGCGAGCTTGCGGGCGCCCGTTGCGGTGCGCTCTTCATCGCCCGCCGAGGATCGCGCCGATGCATCCTTTGCGGGCCAATACCAGACGATCCTTGGCGTGCGCACCGAGGACGAATTCTTCGCCGCGCTCGAAACATGCTGGAAATCCGCTTCATCCAAAGCAGCGCTCGCTTATCGCAAGGACCAGGGCGCGGAAGCCACGGTCGATATGGCAGTGTTGGTGCAGGAACTCGTGCCCGCCACGGCCGCCGGCGTCCTGTTCACGATGCATCCCGTCACCGATCGGGTCGATCAGGTGGTGGTGAATTCGAATTTCGGATTGGGTGAATCGGTCGTATCGGGCCGCGCGGAGCCCGATACGTTCATTCTCGACAAGGCAAGCGGGGCTGTCGTCGAATCGAAACTCGGCGCCAAGCGCGTTTTCAGCCAGCAGACGGCGCGCGGCGTGGAAGAATTGCCGGTAGATGCTGCGCGGCAGCAGGTGTTCAGCCTGGGCGAAGAACAGTTGCGCCAGCTTGCGGACGCGGCACGAAAGCTCGAAGACGCCTACGATATGCCGATGGATGCCGAATGGGCGTTCGAGCGCAACACCTTGCATATGCTTCAGGCAAGGCCCGTCACAACGGGCGCCGAGGCCTATTACACCGATCTGTTGGACCAATGGGCACGCGACCGTGGCTTGCAATTCGATCCGGATGCGATCTGGGGCCGCGGATCGCCGCTTTCGGGCCTTCCGGTTTCGCCGCTCTACTATTCGGAAATGGCGGCGTTCTTTTCTGACATGTTCCCGCGCGTCGCGCAGTTGCACGGCACTGTGCCCGGAAAGCGCAAGAGCTTCCGGTATCACAAGGGATTCACCTATTCGGATGTGACGTTTTCGAGCGTTGCCGATCCCTCCGGCGCGATCCAGCCAATCGGATTTTTCTCGCCGGCCTGGAAATCCAACATCCGTCTCGGTTTGCGTTATCCGACGACATTGGCGTTCTGGACCAACATCGATGCCTATTATCGCAAATGGAACACCGAGTGGTTGCCCGGCATCGAATCGAACAGACCGGACTATACGGTCGCCGGACCGGCGGAAATCCAGCGCTTCATTGAACATGTCGAGAAACAGCGGCGCGAACGCAGCATTTTTGCGGCTCTCGGCGTGGCGTATGCCGGACATTATCTGGGGCTGCTCGCGCATCTGGTCGCCGAATGGGCGCCAGGCATGTCTGATGACACCGTCGGAGTCCTGACGAGCGGCGTTCCCGATTCGCTGACACACGAGGAAAACATCGATGTCGGAAAGCTGGCCGACTTCGCGCGGCGTTCGAAAGCCGTCCACGATGCCATTCTAAACCGCAATTATGGCGATCTCGAACGTACGGCGGAAGGCCGCCAGTTCCTGGGCGAACTGGATGGCTTTCGTGCGCGCCGCCCGCATCGCGGCTGTTCCGATCGCGATCTTTATCAGCCGCGATGGGGAGACGACCGCGAAATCCTTCTCAATCAGGTCAACGCAATGCTGAGCGTCGGCCAACGTGTCGATCCCGAAACCGCCCATGCCCGCACGGTGGCCAAGCGCGAGCGTCGCGAGCGGGAAGTGTTGGCCAAGGTGGGGCAGGGCATGTTCGGCCCCGCGCGGCGCGCGATCTTCCGGCGCGTGATGCGGGCGGCCCAACGCTATTGGATACACCGCGACAACCAGCGTCATTCCTTCGATCACTATTTCTACGAGTTGCGCTGCGCTTATCAGGCGATGGGTCGGCGTCTGGCGGAAAGGGGCGCGCTTTCATCCCGCGACCATGTGTTTTTTGCCGCAAAGACCGAAATCTACGATCACCTCGCCGGAAGGCTTCCCGCCGAACGGCTCAAGGCGCGTGCGGATTGGCGTCGCGCATGGTGGAACAGGATGAAGGGGTTCGAGCCGGCGGCCTTCCTCAAAGGAAATTTGCCGTATCAGCCCGACAGACCCGCGCGCGAATTGGGCGAAGGCGATCTCGGCGGAGTCGGTGGCGCGCCGGGTATCGCGGAGGGGCCCGTGCGTCTCATCCGGACGTTGGCAGAACTCGGCTCGGTCGAAGAAGGCGACATACTCGTGACGCATGCCATCGATCCCGCGTGGACGCCGGTTTTCGGAATCATCGCCGGCGTCATTTCGGAAGAGGGCGGGATTCTCTCTCACGCGACCGTTCTGGGCCGCGAATATGGGCTTCCTGTCGTGATAGGTGCCGCGGGCGCGGCTGCCGCGTTTCGGGAGGGCGACAGGGTTGAGGTCAACGGCACAACGGGAATCGTGCGGCGCGTCGCGACGAGCGGCGAAGCTGAAACAAGATCCGTGGAGTGCGTCGAAGCCTAGGCGCGCTTCGCAGAACGGGCTTTCGCCACGTTGCAGGTCAGCCCCATGATGTGAAGCTCGACAAGGTTGTGCACGGAGCGGCGAAACGCTTCGTGATCGTTGCGGTCGACCCACGCCACGAAGGCAAATGTCCAAGCGGACACGATCAGCGGCGCAACCAGTGCGGGATCGAATTGCGGATCGAATTCGCCGCGCCTCTGTCCCTCGGCGATAACGCTGACCAGCGTCGCGATAAGTCCCCTTGCCATGGGGTCGCCGAGATTTTCGGTGATGTGGGTGCCCGCGCGAACGAATTCGCGCGCAAGCACGCGGATCTGCGGCGCACTGTGCAACCATTCCTGATAGAGCGTTTCGGTGGCTTGCCGGAGGCATTCCGTGCAAGTCATTTTCTTTATGTCGATCGAGGCGTCGATCTTCGCGGCGATCCGCTGGTTGAATTCGTCGACCAGACCGAACTTGCTGTCGAAATAGCGGAAGAAGGTCGCCTTGCTGATGCCGGCGGCCTCGCAGATGTCGTCCACCGTGACGTCTGCATATCCGCGCGTATCGAAGAGCGATAAAGCCGCCTGATAGATGTCGTCGTGCATACGCACGCGATTGCGCTCGCGGGCATTCATCCTTGGTGGCGGTACGGCAGCCGGCGCGACTGCAGTGGGCGTTGGCGCGGCTTTAGCGGAGGGTTTGGCGGTGTTCTTCACGGAAGGTGCCCCTGGAGCGCACACGGCCGGTCGAAAGCATAGTGGGCGCTGCGTTTTCTGTACGGTTCGCTACTAACATCTGTGACCATAACAAGCCAGTCTGTAGTTTAATCTTCATACTCGTTGACAAAAATAATACTCTGGTATCAAGTTGCGATATCAGTATTGTTTTCACCAGTTTCGACATCAGAGCGAAACGGCGAGGCGGAGGAAACGATGGACACGACAAGTGCACCGGGTGCGCACATGCGCACACGGGCGATGCGGGCGACTTTGCTTGGTGCAACGGCGCTATTTTGTATGGGCGGCGGGGCTTTGCCCGCGTTCGGCCAGGACAGCCAGATCGAAACCGTTGTGGTGACGGCAGAAAAGCGTGCCGAAGACATCAACAAGGTGCCGGTCACGGTGCAGGCGCTTTCGGGTGAAGACCTGGAGCGGCAAGGTATCCGCGACGTCAAATCGGCGCTGGCGTTCATTCCGGGCGCGTCGCTCGCCGGTGAAACCTCGCAAGGCACGCAAGTCTACCAATTGCGCGGCGTCTCCACCGGCGACACCACGGGCGATCCCACCGTGGCGTCCTATCTGGACGATTTCGCCTTCTCCATTCCCAGCGTACCGTTTGCAGCGCCCGCCGATCTGTTCGATCTGCAGCGGCTGGAAATCCTCAAAGGACCGCAAGGAACGCTCTACGGTTCGAGTTCGCTTGGCGGCGTCATCAAGGTCGTCACCAACGACCCCGATACCGAAAAGTTCGACGTCAAGGCGGCCGCCTCGTTCGGCGCCGTGCATGAGCACGGATACAATTATTCCGGCGATCTGATGGTGAACCTGCCGATCGACGATACGCTCGCGGTGCGCGGCGTCATCAGCGGCAAGCATCTGAGCGGTTACAGCCTTGTGCCGGCGCTTGGCATCCGCAACGGCAACAACGACGACACGGTGACCGGTCGCGTCAAGGTGCTGTGGAAGCCGACAGAACGGCTGAGTTTTCTGGGTTCGTTCTGGCGCTTCGACGATCAGCAGGATTTCACCAACCGCATGGATGGCTTCGATCCGCCTCTGATCAACGATGTCGGCGTCGGAAATTCACCCACGTCGTTCACGCTCTTCACCGGCAAGATCAACTACGACTTCGATTTCGCCTCGTTGACCGCGACTTCCGGCTATATCAACCGCCACAACAGCCTGTTGGCCAATGGTTGTCAGGTTGACACCTGCTTCGTGGCGGAAATCCCCGGTGCCTCACGTTCCTTCGTGCAGGAAGTGCGGCTTACCTCGAACGACGAGGGGCCGCTGCATTGGATCGGCGGCATGTTTTACCAATATGGCGAAACCCAATCGAACACCTTGTTCCATCTGACAAGCGACGTGAACCCGGACATCTTTATCGATGGCACGTCGGCCTATCACTCGCTCGAATTGGCCGGTTTCGGTGAAGTATCTTATGACCTGTTTGGCGGGATGGTCCGCCCGCTGGTCGGCCTGCGCTATTCGGCGGTGAAACGCAATCTGCTGCAGGATTCAACAACGACCATCACAAGCGAACCGCCGGTCGTGATCGGTTCCAACGATACGCAGGCCGGCAAGAACTATCACATCAGCCCGCGCTTCAATGTGTCGGTCTATCCGAGCGAAGACGGCATGGTTTATTTCAATGCCGCCCAGGGTTTCCGCCCCGGTGCGTTACAGACCGCTGCGAACGTGGCGGCATTGCAGGCCGTCACGGGCGTCGTTACGAACATCCAGCTCGATACCGACTCTCTGTGGAGCTATGAAGTCGGCGCGAAATGGTCGCTCTTCGACAACACGCTGAGCGTCAATGGCTCGGTCTATCTGATCAACTGGAATGACGCACAATTCCAGACCGGTCTTTCCGGCATCAGCGGCATCGTCAATCTGGGCGACATCAAGGGACGCGGTTTCGATCTCCAGCTGATCTACGCCACGCCCATACCCGGACTGACATTCCAGGCCGCTGGTGGCTACAACAGCACCACCATCGACAACATCAATCCGCAGATAACCGCCGGTCTCCCCTTCCTGCGCGACGGCGTGCAGGTGCCGAACGTGCCGAAAGGCAATGTTTCGTTCAGCTTCAATTATGCGAGGCCGCTCAACTATCACGAGTTGGTCTTCATCGCGGACGCCACCTATCAGTATCGCGCCAAGGAATCCGATCTTGCGACAGGCCGCGAGTCGTCCGATCTGAACATCTTCTCGATCGAAGCCGGCATTCAGAAGGACGCCTACCAGGTGTTGTTCTTCGTGGACAACGTCACCGACGAACGCGGTCCGTCGATCTGGGAGCAGGGCCGCATGATCGTTCCGCGGCCGCGCACCATAGGAATGCGTCTGGCGTTCAGCCCCGAACTGTAACTCGATGAGGATTTGACATGGTTTTGCGTGCCGACGACGAGTTGCGCCATCCCTCCACCGATCTGCCGGAGTGGCGCGAAAGCATGTGGTATTGCTTCCAGATGCCCGAATACGAGATGGGCGGCGCGATCTACTACAGCTACATGCCGAACACGCCCAAGCCGAGCGCGAGTTTCAGCGTCTATCTCACAAAAGGATGGGTGCGTGAGCCCAACAAGCTGCTCTATCAATTCTCCAAGGAAGTGCCCATTCCGGATGCCGAGTGGAACGATCTGAAGGTCGACGGCAAACTGCATTACAAGCGCATCGATCCCCTCAAGCGCTGGAACATCACCTTCGATGACGGCGACAGGCTGGCGCTCGATTTCGATATCGATATCTTCGGCGGCAATTGGCACTACATCGACAACACTTACGAAACACCAAAATATCTCGCGGGCGACCGTTATCATCGCCCCTATGCCGCCAAAGGCGAATTGAAGCTCGACGGCAAGAAATACGCGATCGACATGACCGGAGATTCCGATCACTCCTGGGGCCCGCGCCGTTGGGAGCCGCTCTACAAGAGCAAATATATCGCGGGACAGTGCGGCAGCGGTTGGGCGTTCCATGCCTTCGAAGGCGTGGCGCTCGACGGCGGCGTTTTTCCGTACGGCTTTGTCTATGACGGCAAACGCATGTCCCCCATCACCAATCTGGAGATCTGTCCCGACTATGACAAGGATGGAATCCAGCGCGGCATCGTGATGAACATCGTGGACGGCAAATCCCGCATGTCGCGCGTTGAAGGCAAGTGTTTCACCTCCGCGCCGACCGAACGCGGAACGGTGTGGAACAACGACTGCTACTACAATTTCGAGGTGAACGGCGGCGAGCACAAGGGCTCCGGTATCCTCTCGTTCTACTGGAACCTCGATTACTACCTGAAGGTTTTGAAACGGTCGTGAAGCCGTGCTGAAGATTGCCAAAGCCGGAGTCGATATCGGTATCGTGGTGGCAGATGTCGCCGCGCAACAACGGTTTTACGGCGAATTGTTGGGGCTTGCGCATATGGGCGACGTCCCGTTGCCCAACGGCACGCTCCATATATACGCCTGCGGCAGCAGTCTTTTGAAACTTTATGCCATTCCGGGGGCGGGCGACGCCTCGGCGCCAGGCGAGTTCGGATCGCAAAAGGGATTCGCCTACATCACGCTCAATGTCGAGAATATCGAGGATGTTCTCGGCGCTCTTGAAAAGGGCGGTGCGAACATCCTCACGCCGTTGTCGGAGTTCGACGCAGGCGTGGCATTGCCGGAACCTGTCGGCCGCGTTCGCGCACGTTACGCAATGATCGCCGACCCGGAAGGCAATCGCGTTGAGTTGTTGCAGCGCCATTAGAATCCCGCGCGCTGAAGGGAGGCAAAGGTGACGTCGTCCGAATTGGTCATGCCGAAGAGCATCGCTGAAACGCTTGTCGATCCGCGCTGCTATGCGGACAGGCGCATTCACGACGCCTATACCTGGCTGAGGAACAACAATCCCCTCGGCATCGCCGAGCCGGAAGGGTACGACCCGTTCTGGACCGTCACAAAACACGCCGACATTCTGGAGGTCAGCAAGCAGAACGACCTTTTCCACAATGGCGACCGCCAGGCTACGCTGACCAACCAGGAAAGCGACCGCCGCGTGCGCGAGATGACGGGCGGCAGCCCGCATCTGATCAAAAGCCTGGTGCAGATGGATGCGCCAGAACACCCCAAATACCGGATGCTCGCGCAGCCGTGGTTTCTGCAGGGCAATCTCAAGAAGCTCGAAGATCGCATCCGCACCATCGCGCGCGGCGCCGTCGACAAAATGGCCGCAAAAGGCGGGCGCTGCGATTTCGTGAAGGATGTGGCGCTGCTCTATCCCCTGCACGTCATCATGGAAATCCTCGGCGTGCCCGAGGAAGACGAACCGCGCATGCTGCGGCTGACGCAGGAACTGTTCGCGCCGCAGGACCCCGATACGGCGCGCGCGCAGCCCGCCGATCTCGATCCCGCCGAATATGCCAAGGCATTGACGGCGGTGGTGGACGATTTCGAAGCCTACTTCACCAGGATCTCGGAAGATCGCCGCGCCAACCCGCGCGATGATTTCGCCACTGTCATCGCCACCGCGAAGATCAATGGCGAGCCCCTGCCGCGTCTGGAGCAGATGGGTTACTACATGATCATCGCAACGGCGGGTCACGACACCACTTCGTCGTCCACCGCGGGAGCGATCTGGGAGCTTTGCGATCATCCCGATCAGTTCGCCAAGCTGAAGGCCGATCCCTCCCTGATCTCGAGCATGGTCGAAGAATCCATCCGCTGGATGACGCCGGTGAAGCATTTCATGCGCTCGGCGACGCGCGACACCGAATTGCGCGGCCGCAGAATCGCCAAAGGCGACTGGCTGATGCTCTGCTATGCGTCGGGCAACCGTGACGAGGAAGTGTTCGACGATCCCTTCACCTTCCAAGTCGATCGCAAGCCCAACAAGCAAGTCGCCTTCGGCTATGGCGGGCATGTGTGCCTCGGCCAGCATCTGGCGCGCATGGAAATGCGCATCCTTTTCGAAGAGCTTTTGCCGCGCCTGAAATCCATCTCGCGCGACGGCGAGGCGACCATGACCCAGGCATTCTTCGTCAACGGCCCGAAGAAATTGCCGGTGCGCTACGAAATGAACTGACACGGAGCAATACGTGGATTTTTCCCTGCCCAAGGAACTTGTCGCCTATCTCGCCGAGCTGGATGCATTCATCGAGGCTGAGATCAAGCCGCTTGAGGCGCAGGACGACAACAAGCGCTTCTTCGATCATCGCCGCGAATGGGCACGAACGGACTGGGACAATGGCGGCCTTCCGCGCAAGGAATGGGAAGCGCTGCTGGGCGAGGCCAAACGCCGGGCCGATCGGGCAGGGCATCTGCGTTTCGCATTGCCGAAGGAATATGGCGGCAAGGACGGCTCCAATCTCTGGATGGCCGTGATCCGCGAACACTTCGCGTCCAAGGGCCTTGGGCTGCACAACGATCTGCAGAACGAACACTCCATCGTCGCCAACAATCCCTTCGTGCTGATGATGCGCGATTTCGGCACCAGGGAACAGCAGGCCGAATGGATTACCGGCATGCTGAACGGCACGCGCCGGCCGACTTTCGGACTGACCGAGCCCAATCATGGCTCGGACGCAACGCACATGGAAACGCGCGGCGTGCGGGAGAAGCGCGACGGCGTCGACGGCTGGCTTCTCAATGGCGAGAAGATGTGGACGACGGGAATGCATGTCGCCTCGCACTGCGCTTTGTTTGCGCGCACCTCCGGCAATGACGGCGACGCGCGCGGCATCACCTGTTTTCTGGTGCCTGCGAGCGATCCCGGCGTGAAGATCGAGGAATATCTATGGACCTTCAACATGCCGACGGATCATCCGCGCGTGTCGTTCACCAATGTCTGGGTGCCGGACAGCGCGATCTTCGGGCAGGAAGGGTTGGGCCTGGCCGTCGCGCAGCATTTCGTACATGAAAACCGTATCCGTCAGGCGGCGGGTTCGCTGGGCGCTGCGGTGTATTGCATCGAGGAAAGCGTCAAATACGCCCGAAGCCGCAAGCCTTTCGGCAAGCCGCTATCGGACAATCAGGCGATCCAGTTCCCGCTCGTCGAATTGGCGACGCAAGCCGAGATGTTGCGGCTTCTCATTCGCAAGACCGCTTCCGAAATGGACCAGATGAGCAAGGTCGAGGTCGAAAAGCAGCTCTCCGACAAGGTTTCGATGTGCAATTACTGGGCAAATCGCCTGTGCTGCGAAGCGGCCGACCGCGCGATGCAGGTCCATGGCGGCATCGGCTATTCGCGCCACAAACCGTTCGAACATATCTATCGCCATCATCGCCGCTATCGCATCACCGAAGGCAGCGAGGAAATCCAGATGCGGAAAGTTGCCGGCTGGCTGTTCGGCTATATGGGCCCGCGCAAGAAGCTGTTCGCAGAAGCAGCGGAATAAGAGGAACGCGTCAATGGTCCTGAAAGCATCCGACGAGTTGCGCCATCCCGAATTCATGAACGACGACTATCACTGGCGCGAAAGCCTTTATTTCAATTTCAACGATGCGGCCAATAAGATCGGCGGCTGGCTCTATCTCTGGGTCGTTCCCAACCAGCCGAAACCTTCCGGAATGCTGGTGAGCTTCTATCACGGGGCATGGCCGGATCTGAAAGTGAATGACAAGGCAATGGCATCCCCGAGGCATCGCATGGTCGCGGGCGATCGTTGGATCTATTGCTTCAAGCAGGATGTCGACCATCTGATCGATGCGAATTTCGACGATGTCGAACTTTGCGGCATGAAATTCCGCCGTCTTGAGCCGCTCAAGTACCAGAAACTGATGTTCGACGACGGCGAGGGCAACGGCTTCGATCTCGATGCCCGTTTCATGATGCACCCTTACGACTATGCCGATGGCGTCCACCCGACACCGCCGTGGATGGCCGCAAACCGTTATCACCGCTCATGGTGGGTCAAGGGAACGCTTAAGATCGGCGGCAAGGAATATCCGGTATCGTGTACCGGAGATTCCGATCATTCCTGGGGCCAACGCCACAGCATCGAATTCTGCAAGAACCTCTTCAAGATGTGGTCGTTCCAGACCAGCGACGGCTCTTTGTCCATTTCGGTATTGAAACAAGGCATCGACGAGCGCGACACTCAGATCGCGCTCGGCTATGTCACGCGCGATGGCAAGACCGCTGCCGCTGCGGAAGTGGAAACGAGCGCCAGCTACGACGAAAATGGTGTGCAGCAAGGCGTGGATCTGACCGTAACCGATGAACTCGGCCGCACGATCCGGGCCCAGATGCCGAAGATGCACTCTTATATAGGCTCCGGTACGCCCGAAACCTTCTGGGGGTATGAAGGCGTCGGCGACTACATCGTGGAAGGCGTGGGCACGGTGCCCGGCCTCATCTCCTATTTCTGGCCCCCACGCGTAACCCCGCAGGCGCTTCATGCCGGCAAGTGGAAATGATCTCTTCGGTCTTCGCTCCGACCACAACCCGAGTCGAAGACGTCGGCGGCAAGGCCGCATCCTTGTTCCGGTTGCACGCATTGGGTTGCGACGTGCCGCCCTTCTTCGTGCTTACCACTGCCGCAACGCGCGATGGCGCGTTGACGGACGGGATGCGGGACGCCGTTCTGCAAGCGTGGAACGAACTCGGCGGCGATCGTTACAGCTATGCCGTTCGCTCCTCCGGCGCTGCGGAAGATTCATCGGGACATTCCTTCGCCGGCGTATTTGAAACCATCCTCGGCGTGGGAGGAGCCGAGGGCGTGCTCGACGCCATCGGCAAGTGCCTCGCCTCCCATCGCAGTTCCGCAGCGGACAACTACCGCAGCAGCCGCTCCGTCGAGCGCGACGACGCGATGGCGGTTGTCATCCAGCGCATGGTGGAAGCAAGCTGGTCGGGCGTCTGCTTCACGGCCGATCCCGCCTCGCAATCCCTGTCGCGCATGACGGTGAACGCGGTCAGAGGTATCGGTGAAAATCTGGTTTCGGGCCTCGTCAATCCGGAAGAGATATCGGTCGATCGCGACACGGGACGCATCGTGGCACGGCACACGCCGCCCGGTCAGCAACCTTTTCCCGATCACATGCTTGCTGCCGTCATTTCCGAATCCCGGAAGGTCGCCGATGCGTTCGGCTTTCCGCAGGATCTCGAATGGGCCTTCGACGGCGATGCGCTGCGCATATTGCAGAGCCGGCCGATCACCACCATTGCTGGCGTATGGCTCAACCGTTCGCTGGAGCCCTGGGTCGGCAATCCGCGAGCTGATCCGGACAGTGCTGAAAAAGTCTGGACGCGTACCTATGCCGATGAAATCTGGGCGCCCCCGGTCAGCCCGCTGTTCTACGACGTCCAAAATCTGACCGGGCAGATTCCGTTGCAGCTCGGCAACTACGGCGATACCGCGCCCGGACCGCCGGACGCCTTCAAATATTTCCGCGCCGCACCCTATCTCGATATCCGGCTGCTCGAACGGCTCTATATTTTTTACCCCCGTCTGATGCGGCTACCGAGCCTGCTCTATCAGCTTCCGCCCGAACGCCGGGAGGCTGCGAAAAACGCACCCTGGAAATGGCGCGGATTGTTGCATCGCACCTGGCGATTTGAAGTCTCGCATGGAGATCGTTGGGGCTTCACGCGCAATCACAAATTCCTCAAGCGATCCTGGGGGCCGTTTCTGGCGGCGACGAATCCGCTCGCCGCAGTGAATGAAAGCGCGCTCGACGACGCAGCACTCGAACGTCATCTCACGGAGATATGGAGGCTCGCCGGAACCATCGGCTTGGAATGCGGTATCACTGTTTTCTATTATGCGCAGGATCTGAAGCTTCTCCTCACCGCGCTTCTCGCGCGCTGGTTCGGAAAGGGCGAAGAACTATACGCCACGATCTCCGCGGGCCTCGATGACAGCCACACGGTTCGCGAAGCCGACAGCATCTGGCAGATCGCGATGCTGCTGCGCTATGACGGGCAGGCAACCATCGAATTGGCAAGGACGTCTAGCTGGAAGGAATTTCAGGCGCAGGCAGATGCCTCGACCTTGAAGAACGTCGGCGGCGCATTCGAGCTGTTCCTTGCAAGCCATGGCCATCGCGGCGCGAATTACAAAGACCCCATCTATCCGCGTTGGGGCGACGAACCGGAATTGCTCTGGCAGCAGGTGAAAGCGTTTTTGTCTGGCGACAATCCTCGTCCCACGGAGATCAATGCGCGCAGCGCCGCCGCGCGCATCGCCACCCAGCGAGACTGCCTGAACGGATTGAGCGGAATGTTTGCCCCGCTCAAGCGGAGTTTGCTGCGCAAGTTATTCCGCTACAACGAAATCTATATGGGGCTGCGCGACAATCACCGTTTCTACTACGACAGGATCTGGTGGCTTCTGCGTCGTGTCTATCTCGAGAAAGGCAGGCGCCTTCATCGCCGCAGCCTGCTGGGCCAGCCGGAAGATGTGTTCTTCCTCGTGCGCAAGGAAATCGCCGAACTGGACAGCGGAACGCTTGGCGTTGGCGAAGCCGCATCGCGCATCGGCCTCCGCCGCGAAGAGTGGTTGAGAACGCTCAAGGAGCAGCCGCCAAAATTCCTGCGGCAGGGCGATGTTCCCGACGACGAACCGGCATCGATTGGCACGACGGCGCGAAAGTTGATCGGTCTTGCCGCGAGCGCGGGCCAGGTCACCGGGCGCGCGCGCGTCATATATAATGTCACCGAATTGGGGCGTGTGGGGAAGGGCGACATTCTCGTCACCCGCCAGACCGACCCCAGCTGGACGCCCGCTTTCGCGCGGCTGAGCGGATTGGTGCTCGAAACAGGCGGCGTCCTCGCGCACGGCGCATCTCTGTGC
>CAZTCU010000018.1:0-20384 GCA_964612235.1 uncultured Rhizobium sp. | reverse complement strand
ACGTTGGTCACGCGCGCGAAGGCGTGGACGCCGTTGATCGGAAAGGTGCCGTCGATGGTCAGTTTCGCGACTTTTGGATCGGCTATCGTGATCTTCTCGGTGTTGTAGCGGTTGAACTGTTCGGCCGCGTCGGCGAGCGTGGTGTGGTCGAAAACGATGAAACCCTGCCGCCAGGACAGCGCGCGTTCGAGTTCGTGTTCGGGTTTGCGGGTGAGCGAAGTGGATTTCGCCGTTGCGACCAGTATGTCGCCGGGGACGAGGACCGTGGGTTTGCCGCTTGTGGTGGTGTTGTCGAACTGCGCGCGGCCTTCGACGAGGGCGACTTCCAGACGGTCTGCCTGTTTGCGCACGGAGAATTTGGTGCCGAGGTCGGTGACGCGGTGATCGCCCGCATAGACGACGAAGGGGCGATTTTCGTCGTGCACCACCTGGAAGAAGGCTTCGCCTTTTTCGAGCCAGACGGTGCGGTGGTTGGCGCCGATGTCGGTGCGCAGGCTCGTGTCGGTGTTGAGCTCGACCTGCGAACCGTCGGCGAGCGTGAGCACTTCGCGCCCGCCGATGGGGGTGGTGAAGCTCTGGCCGCGCGGGGCGGTGTATATATAAGTGGCCCCGACACCCAGCGCGGTTGCCAGCACGATGCCGGCGGCGGCCATGCGCAACATCGGCCAGATGCGGCGGGCGGGCGGCGTTGGTTCCGTGCGGCCGAAGGCGGGGCCGCGCAAGGCGGTGAGTTTTTCCGAACGCTCCCACGCGGAGCGCAGGCGCCAATAGGCGACGCGATGGGACAGCGATTCATCGAGCCAGGCGGCGAGCGCGCGTTCGTCGTCTTCGCTCCAGTTCCAGAAATTGCGGCGTTGCAGCCAATCGGCGGCGCGCGCCTTGATCTCCTTCGCGTTCGGCGAGGTGTCGAGGTCGTCGGTCATTCTTTCCTCGCCTGTTCGCCGTAAAGCGCATCGGCCAGCGCGCACATGCCGAGCGAGAGATGTTCGGAGACGGTTTTTTCGGAGATGCCCATGCGTTGCGCGATCTCGCGGCCCGTGAGGCCTTCGATGCGGCCCATCACGACGGCCTGGCGGCAGCGTGGCGGCAGTTTCTCAATCGCGGCTTGCAGGCGGCGCAGTTCGTCGCGCGCCATCACGCTGCGCTCCGGGCCGGGTTCGTCGATGGCCGTGTTCAGCGCTTCGACATCGGCCACCGCGTCGATGGGAACGACATGGCCGCGGCGCACTTTGTCGATCAGGAGATTGCGCGCGATGGTCAGCACGAAGGGCTTGGTCGCTTCGGGGATCTGTTTCTGCGCGCCTTCGCAGACCCGCACATAGACTTCCTGGCGCAGATCCTCGATGTCATTGGCGTCGCGCCAATTGTGCCGCAGGAACTGAGTCAAGACGGACTCCAGCGGCAGAACCTCGCTGACGAACCAGAGCTCTACTTCAGGCGCAGTCATCACCGATCCCGAACGCGAGCGTTCGAGGCCTTCTTGACCGGTACCCGATGGATCTCCCATCGCCCGCCAGCCTTCTGCCTTCTAGCGTTAAAGCCTACGCCTTTAAGAGACGAAGGGTGGGGGGCGAGTTCTGGATCGGGCGCGAGAAATTTCTTCGCAGGCGGCGCAAGAAAATTTTACGAGTCGGATATAGTCGCGGGCGTTCGGGAGAACTGACCCTTGCGCCAGACCTGGCTCATCGTTGCGCTTGCCGCGGCAGCGGCGCTTTTGATTTTGCCGCTGTGGCTGGCTGGGACGCCTGCCATGCCGGATTACCCTGCCCGGCTTGCGGGGTTCTATCTGATCGGGGGCGGGGCGGCATCTGCGCCGCTTTCGGGGTTTTATGGAATCCGCTGGGCGGCAATCCCCAATCTGGCGGGGGAGATCGCGGTGCCGTTTCTCGCGCGGTTCATGGCGCTCGATGTGGCGGCGCGGTTGTTTCTCAGCGTGGGCGTGGCGATGTGGGTGGCGGCTCCGGCATTGATCCAGCGCGCGCTTTACGGGCGCGTCGGCGTGACGGCGCTGGCGGCTTCGTTCTTTGCCTGGAACGTCAATTTCATGTGGGGGTTCTTCAACTATTACTTTGCGGCCGGACTTTGTCTGGTGGTGTTCGCGGGATGGATCGCGAGCGATGCGTGGCCGCGTGCGGTGCGGCTTTTGGTATTCGCGCTGGCGACGGTTGTTCTCTATTTCTGCCACATCCTGGCGGCGGGACTGTTTCTGTTGCTGGCCGCGTGCTTTCAGGTTGCGCGGCGCGCGTCATGGCGCGGGGTGGTTGTCGATGTTGCGGTTCTCGCGGCACCTGTCGCGGTTCTTTATTTGCTCAAGCCGGGGGAGGTGGGCGGCGGGGTGGAGTTCAACCTGTTGGGAACGCTCCTGCCGCGCATTGCTTCGCTCGCCCAATGCAGCTTCGCCTCGCCTGCTTATGTATTGATCGCCGTGCTTGCGCTCTTGTTCGTGGCAAGCGTTTGGCGCGGCTGGATCAGCGTGCATCGCGATATGCGGCTTGTGTTGATTGCGCTCGCACTGGCGGCGTTGCTGCTGCCCGAAATCATCATGGGCGGATGGGGGCTGCATTTGCGGTTTCCGGCGGTGGCGGCCGCGCTTTTGTTTGCTTCTAGCGACGCAACGATGCCGCGAAGGGCCGCTGGCGTTGTGGGCGCCGCGATCTTGGCGGTGATGGGCTGGATGTCGTTTGCGCTCGCGCACGGGTGGCAAGGTTACGACACACAGATCGACGATTTCCGCGCGGCGTTGCGCGAGGTTCCGCGCGGTTCGCGTCTGATGACGGCGGTGGATACCGATGACAAAGGCGAAATCCCCAACCGGCTTTACTGGCATGTCGCGGAATTCGCGATCATCGACCGGGATGCGTTCACCGCGTTGATGTTCGCGACGAAGGGCCAGCATGTCGTGACGTTGAAACCGGCGCTGGCCGGGTTCGCGGCGAAGTCGGCGCGTGACGGCACACCGCCGGAGATGAACGATCTCAACGAACTGGCGGCGGGGGATGCGCACGATCCGAAGATACGGCAGGAATTGCATTATCTGCTGCGGTTTCAATGTCACTATGACGAAGTGGTGTTGATCCACGACAATGGGAGGCCTGCGATAATACCGTCGATGCTGCGGTTGCGGCGCGAGGGGAGTTTCTTCGCGCTTTACGACGTGGTGAGACCGGCCGGGTGTTCGACGATGGCCGCGATGCGTCCGTAATCCATTTTCAGAACGCGATCGGCCACGTCGAACCAGCGGTCGTCATGGGTGACGGCGATCACCGTTTTTCCGTCGCGTTTCAGGCGCGGAAGAAGCTCGGTGTAGAAATAGGCCCGGAATTGCGGGTCCTGATCGGCGGCGAATTCGTCGAACACGTAAATCTGGCGGTCGGCAAGGCGATTGACGGCATAGGCGAGGCGTTTTCGTTGGCCGGTGGAGAGATCGACCGTGCTGAGCGCGCCGTCCTTTATGCGCGTCTTGTGGGCGATGCCAAGTTCGCCCAACAGCGCCGTCATCTGCGACGGTTCGATGTGGCCCAGACCATACAACTGTGTGAACAGATGGAAGTCGCCGAACACGGCGGCGAACAGCTCGCGATAGGATTGGCGGCGTGCATTGTCGATTGGGCTGCCGTCGACGGCGATGGTGCCTTGCGCGGGCGCATAAAGGCCGGTCAGCAGTTTCAGGAAGGTCGTTTTGCCGGCGCCGTTGCCGCCGATGACGAACAGGATTTCGCCGCGCTTGATGTCGAGATCGAGCGGGCCGACGTCGAAGCCTTCCTCTGCGATGGCGCTATCGAAACGGAAATGCACGTCGCGGAAGGAGAGTGTGTTGAAATCGAGAGGCTTGACCGTTTCATCGAAGGCTTCTGCGGCGTCGCTGTCGAGATTCTGTTCGAGGCGTTCGATGCTTTGCAACGACACGCGCGCTTTCGCGAAGGACGGGATCGCCTGAAGCAGGGTTTCGAGCGGTGTCATCAGGAACAGGATCGTGGCCACGACCTGGAAGATCGCGATGCCGCCGGTGGGGGAGAAGAGCGGCAGCACGAACGCCACGATGGCGATCAGGATGAACATGAAGGTCTGCGAGGTGATGCCGATAAGCTGGTAGAGCGTTTCGGTCTTCACCCAGAGTTCGCGGAATTCGCGGGCGAGGCGTGCGATGTAGTCCGAATGGTCGCGCTGACGGGCGCGGGCGAGTTTCAGTTCCTTGAAACCGCGCAGCGTATCGGCCAGCGCGTCGAACAAGGCCGTTTCGCGGCCGCGGGCGTGGACGATACGCGCGCGCATGTCGCTGTCGATCCAGTAATAAGTGGCGGCACCCAATCCGCCGGTGATGAGCGTGGCAAAGAATACCGGCCACGACAGCCAGGCAAGATAGCCGAGCGAGAACAGCACCAGCACGGCTGCCTGCATGCCGTTGAGGAAGGTCATCGCGGCATCGCGCAGACGCTGAAGATCGGCGCCGAGTTGGGTGTAGAGATCGCCGGACCCGCGAATTTCCAGAAAGCGCAATTGGGCGAACAGCAGTTTTTCGGCCAACCGCACGCGCACGCGCTCGCGCATTTCCTCCACCGCGCGGACGCTGTGATGGATGCCGAAGTAGCTTGCGAGCAGGTAAAGGAGCAGCACGCCAAAGAAGGCGGCGGGGATTTGCCACGCGAGCGTGTGGTCTGCTGCTTTCGCAACGCCAGTGTTGAAGATTGCGAGCAGCGCACCGCGGCTGAGGCCCGCGATCAGGAGCGCGGCCACGATGCGGGCGCTCGCGCCTTTCATTTCGCGATGGAGGAACGACAGAAGTGCTGCCATCAGTTCCGCGTCTGCCGGAGGATAAGTCCGCGCGCGCGGATGAAGCGCTGGATCGCGGTGACATGCGACAGCACGCCGATGAGGAGGATGGCGAGCGACAGCACGCTTGCCCCCCAGGAACGCGGCAAATGGATCAGCGGATCGAAGACCAGCGCGGCGCAAAGGATCGCCACCCGCTCCAGCCGTTCCAGAAGATCGGGCCAGGCATTGTTGTCGATGGGGATTTCGACAGCGGTGCGCGCCTTGTTGTAGCTCGTCATCAGCGAACCGGTGATTGCGAGCAGGCAGAGAAGCCACCAGCCCGTCACCAGCGCGAGCGTGATGTAAACGACAAGCTCCTGATAACGATCGACCACCGCATCGAGATAACCGCCGTAACGGCTCGAAAGCCCTCGCATCCGCGCCACCGCGCCGTCGAGACCGTCGAAGGTGAAGGCAATGGCAAGCCCGATGCCGAACCAGAAGGTGCTGCGATAGACGTAGAACACCGCGCAGTTCGCCAGCACCAGCAACAGGCCGAGCCAGGTGATCTGGTTGGGCGTCAGCCCTGCGCGCGCAAGCGGCAGCGCCAGCGCATCCCAGACGCGGTCGCTCAGGGCTTTGTTCGTTCCGTCGAGCATTGTGCATCCTGCGCGGCAGCGGCGCGGCCGGGCGCATCCTTGGCGACGCGCGCATACCACGGTTTCACGCGCTTGTAGTATCGGGTGAAGGCGGCAAAGCGCGCCGCATAGAAATCGGCCAGCGCCGGATCGGGCTGGAAGACGCGCGCGGTGCGCGTCATCACCGACGCCGCGGCGAGGTCGGGATACCAGCCTGCCACCACGGCGGCCGTCATCGCGCTGCCGCGCGTGCCGCCGCTTTCGGGTTCGACGATGCGTTCGAGCGGACGTTGCAAGGCATCGGCGAATATCTGGCACCACAGGGCGCTGCGCGCCCCGCCGCCGATCAGGCGCAACGGCACGCCGGCGCGCTCCGAAAGCCGGTCGAAATCCTTCATCGCCCAGCGTGCGTTGAGCGCGACACCTTCATAGATAGCGCGCGCCATGTCTTCGCGCCCCGAATCGAGGGAGAGGCGCGCGAAACCGCCGCGCACATGCTTGTCGTCGATGGGAACGCGCTCGCCGAACATCCAGGGCGTGAACAGCGGCGCATCGGCACGTTCGCGCGCCTGACCGGCAGCCTGTTCGAACGCCTCGAAATCGCCTTCGAAGCCCAGCGCATTCACCGCCCATTTCACGCAGGCGCCTGCGTTCTCCTGCGTGGCGATGAGCAGATAATCTTTTCCGTCCGCGCCCGAAATCGAACCGATGCCCGTGAAGGGATTGACGCGGGATTTCGGCACCATCGCGCCGAACCACGAACTGGTGCCGATGCACAGATGCGCCGACCCGTTTTCGGGCGTGCCTGCGGCAAGCGTCGCCGCCGATACGTCGCCCGTACCGACCGAAACCGGAATACCGGCGCGCAGGCCCAACGCCTCGGCGGCGGCAACAGTCAATCCGCCCGCAATATCGGTCGCCGCCTTCACTTCGGGCAGCATTTCGATATCAAGGCCGAGACGTTCCAGCAATTTCGGCGACCAGCGTTTCTCGCCTGTGCGCCCGTCGAACAACCAGGTCAGATGCGCGCAATCGTAACTGGTGACGAAATTGCCCGTGCAGCGATGGAGCAGGTAGTCCTTCACATCGAGCAGCTTGTATGTGCGCGCCCATACATCAGGCATGCGTTCGCGCAGCCAGATCATCTTGGTCGGCGGGTCTTTGCCGGAAAGATTGGGCGCACCGCCCGTGTAACGAAGCCAACGCGCGAGATCGAACGGCGCATAGCCCGCGACCGGCCCGCCGAATTCGCGCTTGGCGATATCGGCCGAGCGCATGTCGAGCCAGATGAGACAATCGGAAAGAGCGGCACCGTTCGCATCGACCGGCACGACACCCGCCATCTGGGCCGCCATGCCGAGCGCTTTCACGCTGTCGGGGCTGGCGCCCGCTTCGGCCAGCACGCGGCGGGTGACCGACGCCATGGCCGTCCACCAATCCTCGGGCCGTTGCTCGGCCCAGCCGGGCGCGGGGAAGAGAAGGCGCAGCGCCTCGCTGGCGCTGGCAACGATCTGGCCTTCGGAATCGAACAGCGCGGCTTTCAGCGCCGACGTGCCGAAATCATAGCCAAGGACGAAGGGTCCGCCCGCCATCGATGCTGTTGTTCCACCTGAAAAATCCCAGAACCGGCGCTGGCACGGGCGTTAGACGTGGGGCGCGCGCGGAACCGGCGCGATCCTATAAGGCATAATAGAAGAAGTGCAATGTTCTAGGACGCCGCTCCCAGACGACGGAACACGGCATATTGGGTATAGGCGAAATCGACGGCGCTGTAGGCGAGAAGCCACAGGATCACCCAGCGCAACCCGCCCCACCAATCGGCCGCCAGCACCAGAAGGGGCAACAGGCGATCCATGCCGGACAGGGCGGGAAGCAGGAACCCGTCGATGAACCCTTTTGAGGCTTCCGCCGTGCCGTAGACGTCGCCGGGGCTGAGTTGCCGGGTGAAGACGCGGGATAGCCGCCCGACAATGGCGATCAAAGCTGCGAGCAGGCCGAACGCGAAACTCTGATGATCCAGCCACGCGAGCGAGCCCGTTTCGCGGTCGGCGAGAATGCCGACCGCCGCATAGAAGCCGATACGGAAAATGAGGTCGGTGAGGAAATCGAGATAGTGGCCGGTCTTGCTCGCGGTCTTCGTCACGCGGGCGATGTTGCCGTCGACGCAATCGAGGATGACGAACAGGATCGCGAGCAACGCAACGGTGGTGTGCGCGGAGGCGCCCGCTTTCCAGGCGATGAACGGAAGCGCGAGCGAGATCAGCAACGCGAAACTAGTGACTTGCGAAGCGCTGACTTTGAGATTGAGCAGCGGCGGCGTGAGCCAGAACGAGATGGGCCGATAGACGAGCGCCGACATCCAGTCGCCGTGCCATTCCTCGCGACGTTTTTCTTCGCCGTAGCTCGCGCGCACATCGGCAATGGTGTAACGCGCGCTCATGCGCCGCCCACTTTCCAGCGGCCCGCGAAATGACGCAGCAGGATGGTGTTGTTGCGCTTGTTCACGTCGCCGCCGCCCTTGTTGACGCGCCCCAGGCTTGTCTGCCGATAAAACGCCTTGCGCTTGCGGCCCGGATAACCCGCGCGGTGTGCGGGCACAACATATTTCGGCACTTTGCAATGGGCGCTGATCCACACATCGTCGACGAAGAACGCGGCTTCGGGCGCACCGCTGTAATCGGTGAGTTCGGCGGCATCGAAGAAACGCGGCCGTACGAGATAGCCGGAAAGACCTTGCACCATGTCCACCGGACGCGGCGCACGCAGCCTTCGTGCGCGCACCGGCACGGGCGGCGTCATCGCAATGTTGGTGAGGACGGTGGTGGGGCGGTCGGTGAGATCGGTCGGTGCGACCCATCCGCTGAAAGCAACCGCTGCGTTGCCGAGCGAGTCCGCTGCGGACTCCAGATCGGCGATCAGGTTGGCGGGATAGATGCGGTCATCATCGACCACGACAATCTTTTCATCCTGCGGCAAGACGAGCGACGGGATGAGTTTCGTTGCCGGGCCGTAATCCTGGCACGACACGATTTCGACGGATTGCAAATTTTTCAGCCAATCGGGAATCGCGTAGGCGGTTTTCTCGCGCCGGGAGAAAGCGGGCAGATTGAGCCGGATGCGCTTGGGCAAGCGCTTCTGCCGCAACAGGCTTTTCAAGGTCGTATCGATGAACGGCAGCCGGCTCGGCAGGCTGGTGAGACTGACCACACAATCGGATTTGACCGGTGCCGCGACCCAGGCGCGATCCAATGCCGAAAGATCGGTGCGTGCGAGTTTTGCCTCGTCGAAAAGATCGCGGATGAGGGTTTGGCCTTCCATAAAATTATAGACCCAGACGCCGGCGACGGCCGCCGCCACAAGTCCGGCCAAAATCCAGAGCATCAAACCGGCAAATCCGCGAAAAGCGGCGGATACTAGGCGGTTCGCCCTGCCCTGCTCAATCCGGTTGATCCCGAGGGTGAACCCGGTGTAGTGCCCGGCTGCCGCTTAAAAACATGTCCAGCCTTGACCAACGCCCGCGCCAGGAAAGCCGTCATTCTCGCCGCCGGAGCGGGCCGCCGCCTCGGCAGCTTCACCGACGCCCATCCCAAGCCCCTTCTGGAGATCAACGGCACGCCGATCCTCGGCAACTGCCTGACGCGCCTTAAAGAGGCCGGTGTCGAGGAGGTTGTGCTGGTGGTGGGCCATTTCGCCGAGCAGATCAAAGCCTTTGCGGGCGAGGACCATTCGGGGCTGAAGATCCGCTATATCGAGTCCGACAAGTTCGCCACGACCAACAACATCTATTCGCTATGGCTGGCGCGCGAGGAATTGAACGAAGACGTCCTGCTGGTCGAAGCCGACATCTTCTTCGACGAGAAGCTTCTGCCCGCGTTGCAGGATGCGGATGCGGATAATGTGGCCGCTGTGGCTCTGTTCGCGCGCGGCATGGATGGGGCGGTCGTCACGCGCGACGACAAGGGCTTCGTCACACGGCTGATCGAAGGCAAGGAACAGGGGCCCGGCTTCGATTATTCCGCCGCTTACAAGACCGTGAACATCTATCGCTTCGGGCGCGCCTATCTGCAGGACGAGTTCGTGCCGCTGATGGATGCGGCGGTGAAGGCGGGGCGCGTCAACGATTATTACGAGCTGCTGCTGAAGGACATGCTCGCCAAGGGCACACACAAGCTCTACGCGCTCGATTGCGCGGACATCAACTGGTACGAGATCGACGACCATCTCGACCGCGGCATCGCCGAATACAAATTCCTGCCGGCGGAGGAGCGGAAGAAATTTCTCGGCGGCCAATATGGCAGCTATTGGCGTTATGGCGTGGTGGATCACGCTTATATCTACAATCCCTATTTCCCGAACGCCGATTTCCTGAAGCGGCTGAAGGCCGATTTCGAAGTCGTGACGAAGGAATATCCCGCCGGGCAGAAGTCGCTGGCGCAGGCGATGGGGACCGCGTTCGACCTCCACCCCGACCGGCTGGTGGTGGCAAACGGCGCGTCCGAGCTGATCAAGATCGTGTGCGGGCACGGCAACGCGACGGTGGCGGTTTCGGTGCCGGGGTTCAACGAATACGAGAACGCGACGGGTGCGGCCAATCTTGTGAAAGTCGAATTGAAGGCGCCGTCGTTCGAATTCGACGCGGATGCCTTCATCTCCAAAATGAAGCAGGGCCGCGCGCATATGGCGGTGGTGGTGTCGCCCAACAATCCCACCTCGCTTGCCGTGCCGCGCGAGAAGCTGCTCAAGCTGCTCTCAAGCCTGGAGGCTTATGGCGCGCTTCTGATCCTCGATGAATCCTTCATGGAATTCACCGACGATCCGGCGAAATATTCGCTGATGGATCAGGTGCCGAAGCGGCGCAATCTGGTGATCGTGAAAAGCCTGAGCAAGGTCTATGGCATTGCGGGTTTGCGGCTGGGCTATCTCTATTCGGACAACGCCTCGATCATCAACACCACGCGGCGTTCATTGCCGATCTGGAACATCAACGGGTTCGCCGAAAGCTTCCTGCGGCTGATGCCGCGTTATCGGGCGGAATTCGCGGCAAGCTGCCGTCAGGTGCACGAAGACACGCTTGAGCTCTACCGGGCGCTTGCGGATATTCCGGGCGGACACGCTTATGAACCGCAGGCCAATTTCGTGTTCTGGCGGCTGCCGGACAGCATTACGTCGGACGTTCTGGTTTCGCGGCTGTTCGCCGAACATCACATGCTGATCAAGGATTGCAGCGAGAAGACCATGCGCGAGGGCGAGCATTACGTCCGCATCGCTTCGCGCACGCCCGATGAGAACCGCGCACTCGTGGCCGCCATACGCGGCATTGTCGGCTGACGACCGTGGAGCCGATCGACGCCGTTTATCTTTGGGTGGACGGCGACTGGCCGGGTTTCCGCGAATTGCGCGACAGCTACGCGACCAAACCCGCCGACCGCGATCCGGCGCGCTTTCGCGACAATCTCGATATCCTCAAATACGGTTTGCGCAGTCTTTCCCATGTGCCTTGGATTCGAAACGTCTATCTCGTCACGGCCCGACCGCAGCGGCCGCGCTGGCTCGCCGATCATCCGCGCCTGAAACTCGTCCATCACGACGCGTTCATCGACAACGACCTGCTGCCGACGTTCAACACCAACGCGATCAACTGTTTTCTCGACCGCCTGCCGGGCCTGTCCCAGCGGTTCATCTATCTCGAAGACGACATGATGTTTGCCGCCCCGGTGACGCTCGCGCATTTTGTCGACGATCAGAACCGACTGCGTGTCCACAATCGCATCGGCCACACGCACGATGCGGCCTTGCGCGATTCTCCGGCGCTGACGCCCGGTAACGCCTCGCGCGCCCACACCAATCATCTGCTCAACGAAGCGTTTGGCTATCGCAAGCGCCCGACCTTCAACCACGCACCGGTCTTCATCGATCAACTGTACTATCGCGAAATGCTGGACCGCTGGCCGGAAGATTTTCGCCGCACGGCGACAAGCCGCTTCCGCGCGCCATGCTGTGCGCTGCCCACCTACATGTACCAGCATTTCATGCTGGGGATCGGGCGCGGCATACCTGTTTCCATGCTGCAGACCTATCGCGAGGTCTATTATCACGGGCTGGAAGAGAACATCCCCTGGACATGGCTGGGCCTTCTGCTTCCACGCCTGATCCACCCGATGACGATGTGCTTCAACGACAATTGGGGCGAGAATCCGAACCCGCGTCTGCCTGCGATGGTGAAAAGGTTTCTGGAAAAGACCTTCCCGGTTAAATCGCCTTTCGAGCTTTGAAACGCGCGATTGCTTCCTCATAAACGGCCACGAATTTCGGCGCGACGGAGCGCGCGTCGTAATTCATCGCGTTCCTGCGGCCCCATTCGCCCAGTTTCGCGCGCAAATCCGCGTCGTTCACGAGCGTTCGCAACCCATCTGTCAGCGCGTCCACATCGCCCGGCGGAGTCAAAAATCGGGCACCTTCGCCTGTCAGCAAGGTGCGGTATCCGGCATTGGCGGCGGCGACGACGGGTTTGCCGCTGGCCATTGCTTCGGCGATGACGATGCCAAAGCTTTCGCCATAAGGCGCGGGCGCACAGAAGATGTCGCAATCGGCATAAAGCTGCGGCGCTTCATCGTCGAAGAAGCCGCCGATGAATTCCAGGTTAGGGAGCGCATGTGCCGCCCCGAACTCCCGGAGCGCATTCTCCTTCTCGCCCTTACCTGCGATGATGAGGCGCACCGGCAATTCGTCAGTGATGAGTCTGCGATAGGCATCGAGAAGCAGTGCCGCCCCTTTGCGCGTCTCCAATCGTCCCAGAAATAGAATGTTGATTCGCCCATCATCGAACCGCGCACGCTTGGAAAGCCGGGCTGTAGCGAAGCGGCTGAGATCGGTCGACGGCGGAAGGATGTGGACCGGCGGGCCGACCTTGGCGAGGTGCGCAAGCGGGGCTTCGGATGGCGTGATCACGCCATCGAGCTTGGGAAGAAGGCGCTCGCTGATCGCGCGAAACAGGTGGGCCAGCAGCCGCCCTTCGAAGGTGGGCGCGGGCGTGTCGTGGAAAGTCGCCACATTGGCGGCGCGCGAACGGCGGAAAACCTGGAAGGGCAGAAGCGGGGTCCACATTGTGTGGTAGTGCATCACGTCGAAGCCGCCCTGCTCGACAATTGCCGCAAGCCGCTTCTTCTCGGACCCCAGCGCGATGCTGATCTCGTAGGCGGTTCCCCCGAAGCCGATCTTGCGGGCGCGGCCCAGCCGCACAACCTGTGGTCCGCCGGACCGGGCGACGGGCTCGCCCACCAGAGGGGCCAGAATCGTCACCTCATGGCCCATTTCCATGAGCGCGGTTCCCAGGTCGCGAATATGCGCCTGGACCCCTCCGGGGCGGTCCATATCGTAGGGGCAGACCTGGGCTATCTTCATGGAATCGGCGGCGGAATGTCCCGCAAACAGGGCATCCCGTTGACCCTTTATGAAACTGTCGCGTATACCGCAACGTCTGTGGGGCGGATAACAAGAACGTGGCTGGCAGGGCGAAGGCGCCTTGGCGGCCGGTCTTTAATTCTCGGGGGTGTACTTGTCCCGGATTTCTCTCCACCAACGGATGTTCGCCGGCATGCGTTTTGTGATCCCCGGCCCCAGTCAGAGTTCTAATCGAGCATGAGCGAAAAAGTCCGGGTGGCAATCGTCGGCGTGGGCAATTGCGCCTCCGCGCTCGTTCAGGGCATCGACTACTATCGCGGCGTCGGCGACAACGAGAAAATCGCCGGTTTGATGCATGTTCGTCTCGGCAACTACCACATCGACGACATCGAATTTTCGAGCGCGTTCGACGTGAACGCAACGAAAGTCGGACACAATCTCGCCGAAGCGATCTACGCCCATCCCAACAACACGCACCGCTTCGCGCGCGCCAAGATGAACGGCGTCACCGTTTCGCGCGGCCCCACACTCGACGGGCTCGGCAAATATGCAGGCGCCCAGATCGAGGAGAGTTCGGCCGAACCGGTCAACATCGCCGAGACCCTGAAGCGCAGCGGCACCGATGTGCTCGTCTCCTACCTTCCGGTCGGTTCACAAAAAGCTACAGAATTTTACGCCGAGGAAGCGCTGAAGGCCGGCGTCGGCTTCGTCAACTGCATCCCGGTGTTCATCGCCTCCAACGACAATTGGCGCAGGCGATTCGAGGACGCGAACCTTCCCCTGATCGGCGACGACATCAAAAGCCAGGTGGGCGCCACCATCACCCATCGTGTGCTGGCCAACCTGTTCCGCGAACGCGGCGTTCGCCTCGACCGCACCTACCAGCTCAATGTCGGCGGCAACTACGACTTCATGAACATGCTCGAGCGCGAACGGCTGGAGACCAAGAAGATCTCGAAGACCCAGGCCGTCACCAGCCAGCTCGACCATGAGATCGGTGCCGACAACGTCCATATCGGCCCCAGCGACTACATCCCGTGGCTGAGCGACCGCAAAGTGGCTTACATCCGGCTCGAAGGCGCGGGCTTCGGCGACGTGCCGATCGCCTGCGAAATGCGCCTTGAGGTTTGGGATTCGCCCAACTCCGCCGGCGTGGTGATCGACGCGGTGCGTTGCGCCAAGCTTGCCATCGACCGCGGTATTGGCGGCGCGCTGACCGGCCCCTCCAGCTATTTCATGAAATCGCCGCCCCAGCAGTTCGACGATCAGGAAGCACAGAAGCTCGTCGCGGAATTCATAGCAGGAAAGTAATGACGGGGCTGAGCGCTCGTTTTCTGTGGTGTGTGCCAGCGGTTTTCGTGATCGGCGTCACGGCGCTCGCCGTGTCCTGGGGCCTGTTTTACGTCTATCACCCGGACGGTTTCGTGGGCACGCTGCCCTCGATCAGCGAAACCATCTCCAAGACGCCGGGAAGCCTCGTCTTCCAGTCCCTGATGTGCGTGGTAACGCCGTGCATCGTCGTGTCGTGGATTTTGAACTTCAACGCCACCAGGGCGCATCTGAATACAATGGCCTCGCGCGGAGAAAATGTGCGTGTGGCGCGCGCTTTTAATCTTGCCGCCTGCATCGTCGGCATCATCGCCGGTGTTCTGCTCGCGAGCCTGTCGGCTGTTAAACTTCATTCCGGCCACGTTTCGCACGAGTGGCACATCTGGCTATCGGAAGGCTTCTACAGCACACAGGTCACCTCCTTCCTTATCGACGGCATCTGCGCCGTCCTGCGCCGCAAGGGACAGACCAATGCGGCACAGGCGCGTTCGTTGCGCGCGCGGCTGGGCGTCGGGGTCGGCGCGATGGTGACGGCGCTGGTGTTTCTCTATCTGTATATTTCGCGGCGCGACTTCGCCGATGCCTGGCTGGCCCAGGCGGTTTATGTGACGTGCGAATATCTGCTGGCCACGACCTGCTTCGCTTATCCGATGGCGGCCTACCCCGAATTGCGCGCGTTCTATCTGGGGCAGGTCAGAGAAGAAGCTCCCGCGTAAGAAATACGACGGGCGTCGCGATCAGCAGCGAATCGTAGATATCGAGCACGCCGCCATGCAGCACCATGAGCGGCTGGAAATCCTTCTTCTGCCGCCAGCGCTTCAGAAGCGACGTCAGCACATCGCCCGCCAGCCCCGCGACGAGCGCCACCAGCGCGACGCGGAAGGCAGCGCCCGCATGCAGGTGCAGAAGTTCGTAACCGATCAGGAAGCCCGATCCGCCGCCGACGACGATACCAGTGATCAGGCCTTCCAGCGTCTTCTTGGGGCTCAGGCGCGGCAGGATCTGGGTGCGCCCGAACAGCTTGCCGCCGACATAGGCGAATGCGTCGTTCATCTCGACGGTCGCATAGACCAGCAATATCCAGATGAAGCCGTGCGCGACCTGCAACTCGCCCAGCATCGCGACACACCACGCGGGCAGCAGCAGGCTAAGGAATCCGGCGAGCCCGATCTGGGAGCGCGCGAACTGCATGAAAGCGCACATGACGGCGAGCACGGCTGCGAGCGCCAGCGCGCCGCCGGGCTGGATACGGTCGAGGCCGCCTGCGATCACCAGCAATCCGCCCAGCGCCATCGCGCCCGCCTGGATGAAGCCGAAACCCTTCACGTCGAACAGCTCGAACAACTCATATTGGCCGCGCCAGCAGATGAGCAGCAGCACCGCGATGAACAGCCAGCCGCCGATGGCGGCCGGAACCAGGATCGCGCCCACGATTGCGAATTCGAGCCGGTAGGCTTGCCACAACCCGCGCACCGTTTCCTTCCATGCCGGATTCAATCCGGCGAGCAGGATCGCGACTGCGCCCGCAAGGAAGAACGTCGTTGCGATGACGAGGATGTGCAGCGAGGTGTCGTTCATGGCTTGTGCATCCGCGCGATCAGGGGATCGAACGAGAAACGATTGAGGATCGGCAAGAGGATGCCCGCGAAACGGGCAAGCATCGTCATTTCGAAACCGGGCGCGATGACGAAGCGGCCGCGCTTCACGCCGTCCCAGATAGCTTGTGCGATCTCCTCGGCGCTTTTCACTTTCGCGCCGCCCGCGATTCTGCTGGTGATCTCGGGGCGCACACGGATTTCCTCGCGCAATTGGGGCGTGTCGGTGTCGGGCGGGAAGACCACGGAAACGGAAATGCCTTCCGGCTTCAATTCCTGGCGCAACGCTTCGCCAAATCCGCGGACCGCGAATTTCGACGGTGCATAGGCGCTATATCCGTATAGCCCGATCAAGCCAGCCCCCGACGACACAAGAACAATTCGTCCTTTGCGGTTGGCACGCATCGACGGAAGACAGGCGCGCACGAGATCGACGGTCCCGAAATAGTTCACCTCCATCGTCTGCCGGAAAGCGTCGGGTGGCAGTTGGACGAAGGTCTCAGGGATGACGATACCCGCACTCGCCACCACCATGTCGGGAGCGCCCAGTGCGGCCACAGCATCCTCGACCGCGCGGCCCAAGGCAATGGGATCGGCGACGTCGGCAGGGGTCGCGATCATGCGCTGGCTTTGGTTTTTACGCGCTGCGTTAAGGATTGCGCGTGCCTCTTCAAGACGGGATTGCCCGCGCGCGAGGATGGTAACGTTCCACCCCTCGCCTGCCAGAATCTTCGAAAGCGCAAGCCCGATGCCGCTCGATCCGCCGGAGACGAGCGCGTGCGGCATCAGCCCATCAGACCCATCTGTTCCATCTCGCGCGCGATGGCGGGCAATGTGGCGCGGAATTGTTCTTCGGTGTGCGTGCGCGTGAGGAAGAAGCGCAGCCGCGTGCCGCCGACGGGCACGGCGGGCGGCGGAATGGGTTGAACATGGATGCCCTGTTCGAGCAGGCGGTTCGACAATGCGAAGCCCGCTTTGTCGTCGCCGATCAGAAGCGATGCCACAGGTGAATCCTCATCGCCGCCGACGGTCAGGCCCACTTCGCGCGCGATGGAACGGAAGAGACGCGCGCGATCGCGCACGTCCTGACTCAGTTGCGGTTCGCGTTCGAGGATGTCGAGGGCGGCGAGCGACGCGGCGGTATCCGGCGGGGACAGGCCGACGCTGAAGATGAAGCCGGGCGCGAGGAAGCGCATATATTCGATCAAGCCGCGGCTGCCCGCGATATAGCCGCCCGCGCCTGCGAGCGTCTTGCTGAGCGTGCCCATGTGCACGTCGACGCTTTTCGGAGAAACACCAGCGGCTTCGCATACGCCCCGGCCCGTGGCGCCAATGGTGCCGAGCGAATGGGCTTCGTCGATCATCAGGAGCAGATCGTGCTTGCGCTTGGCCTCGACGGCGCGGCGCGCATCGAGGATATGGCCGTCCATCGAATAGACGCCTTCCACCACCACAAGGCCGCGCCGGAAATCGCGGCGCTTCTGCTCCATCAGCGCATCAAGCTTGTCCCACTCGCCGACCGGAAAACTCATCTGCTTGGCGCCGGACAGCTGAGCGCCGGTGAGGATGGAATTGTGTGCGCCGGAATCGAAGATCACCGCGTCAGGCTTGGTGAGCAAGTGGCTGATCACCGTGACGTTGGTGAGATAGCCGGAGACGAAAACGATGGCGTCTTCGGTGCCGAGAAAGGCAGCAAGGCGTTTTTCCAACTCGCCGTGCAATTCGATCTGGCCGGAGACGATGCGGCTGGCCGACGCCGAGGTGCCGTATTTGTCGATGGCGTCTTTCGCAGCCTGCGATACGCGCGGATCGCCGGAAAGGCCCAGATAATTGTAGCCGGAATAGTTGATGACCTCGCGACCGCGCCAGCTGATGCGGCTGTCGTTCAGGCTGCCGCGCGGCTCGAAGAAGGGGATGGTGACGTTGTGCTTGGCCATGTCGGCCATACGGCGCTTCAGCTGGCGATAGCCGGCGAAATTGTCGATGAAGCTTGCGTCCTCGATGCGGTCGGTCCCGTCCGCGGGCGGCAAATCTTCGTCGAGGGCCGTTTTGTCCATACGCATCGATCCCGTAACAGGCGGCATTCGCATCAATTCGGGGTGACCCGTCAATCCCCTGAGGGGTGTTCCGGTGCCGCGCCCACGGGCGCGGGTCCGGGGGCCGGTAGGGTGCGGAAAAGCTGGGCCAGGGTGCCGGCAGGGGCACCGGGCTGGGCGGCGATGGTGCCTGTCGACAGGCGCAGGGCGGTTAGCGCGGCACAGAACCTGAGTTCGGCATCATCCACGGCCTGACGGGTCTGGGCGAGGTCCGTTTCGGCGTCGCTTTGGGCCGAGCGGGGCAGGAACCCGGCGGCGGCTCGTTTGCGGGCGCTTGCCACCACACCCTCCATCAGGTCGGCGGAATGGCTGAGGCTTTTCCAGTCGGCCAAAGCGGCTTTCATCGCCTGCACCTGATCGGCAACATCCCGGCGCACCTGTTCCTCGGCATCCTTCAGGTTGAGCCGGGCGATGGTTTCCTGCGCCTGGGCGGCGGCGAGCGTGCCGTTCTCCACATTGCCCTCGATGCTTTTCGACAGATTCACGAACACGCCATCGGTATCGAGCGAGAGGTCGACCTGAGGCCCCTCGGCGCTGTGGGCGCCCTTCACCTGATCGGTGGCGGCACCGGCATATTGCGACAGCGCCTGAAGGTCGAGGCGGTTGCGCAGGGCGAGATCGGTCATCGCGGCTTCGTTCAGATGGGTGACGTCGCCCGCGAGTGCGTCCATATCGGGAAACGCGCCAGCGACCGATGGCGGTGTTGTGGCGCCGACGGGCGAACCCATCACCTGGCGCAACTGACGGCCGCAGGATTGTTCGGCGATCCGGCTCTTGGTCACTTCGACATGCTTCACCGCCTGATCGGCAGTGGCGCGGTCGAGTTCGGCGGGTTCGAGCTGGCCCTGCTCCGTCTGGCGTTTGAGCAGCGCGTCGTAGTCCAGACTGTCTTCTTCGGCCGTTTGCGCGATCTGCGTTTGCTCGCGCAATGCAAGACATCGCCAATAGACCTGTACCGCATCGTGAACCGCGAGACCGCGTGCGTAATCGTTTTCGAAGCGCGATCCTTGCAGCGCCTTGGCGGCGGCGTGGGCTTTCGCGGCGAGCGGGCTGTCGCCGCCGGAGTCCTTCCACAGCGGCACCGTGACGTTGAAGTGGGGGCGCGGCGTGGTGAGGCCGAAGGTCTGCGCGTCGCTGGCCGGCGTGTTGGCGTAGAAGGTGAAGCCCGGCTGGATCGTGATACCGTTCTCGAATTTCTTCGAGATGCCGGCATCGATGGGAATGGCGCTGGTGATTTCGGTCTGGTCGGTGAAGACGCCGTTCCTGACTTTGGGCAGATAGAGGCGCTGCCAGCCCGTCTTGCCCGATACGGTCCAATCGAAAGCGCCTTCGGCCTGTTGCAACTGGCCTTCTGCCTGTTTGGTCTTGGCGTCGGCTCTTTGCACGGCAGTGCTTTGCGTCATGGCAGCGGAGACGACGTCTTCGAGTTTCACGTCGTCGGCGCGTGCGGCCGTTCCCGCAAGCACAAGCGGAACGGCAGTTAGAAAGAGTCTCGCGTATCGTCCGGCCAATGGTTCGCCCTATTCCACGCGGTCGATCTTGCCGTCGACCATATGCACCACACGGTCGGCGGCGGCGAAGATGCGCGCATCGTGCGTCACCATCAGCGCGGCGGCGCCGCCAAGGACGCGGCGCTTGATGAGCGCGATCACGGCATCGGAAGACACCTTGTCGAGCGAAGCCGTAGGCTCGTCGGCAAGGATGAGCGGCGGATCGTTGATGAGCGCGCGCGCGATCGCCACGCGCTGCTTCTGTCCGGTGGAGAGTTTGCCGGGCTTGGCGTGCAGATGTTCGCGCAGGCCCAATTCGCCCAGCAACGCTTCGGCTTTCTTCAACGCTTCCTCGCGCGGCGGCTTTTTCGCGTCCAGCGCGGTCGCGAGCCACAGCGTCTCGAACGCGGTGAGCGCGTCGAACAGGTTGTGATCCTGGAAAATGAAGCCGATCTTGCGGCGAAGCTGCAATTGGCCTTGCGCATCCATACCGGAAACCTTCGTGCCCAGCACGGAGATGTCGCCTTCTTGCATCGTGCGCAACGCGCCCACGAGCGTCATCAGCGTTGTCTTGCCCGCGCCGGAGGGGCCGGTGAGGATCACGAACTCGCCTTTCGCGAGCGACAGATCGACCCCCTTCAGGATCGCGCGGTGCGAGCCCGCGAAGGTATAGCTGACATTGCGGATCGAAACCGCTTCGCGCGATGCCACCCCTTGCGGTTCGACGCGGACATTCATGGCGGGCTCAATAAAGGGAGGCAGGGTCGGCATAGGCCACCGGCTTCAGCGCATACAATCCCGCCAGCACGGTCATGCCAACGGTGAGCAGCAGCACGAAGATGAGCGAGAACGCATCGAAGCCCACCGCGAGCGAGGTGGCATAGGCCAGATAGAGGTAGGCGATCCACGTCAGGAACGCGCCTGCCAGGAAGCCGCCAAGCGAGAGGATCGCCGCCTGTTCCAGAATGATCCCCCTGAAAAACCTGTCGGAAAAGCCCATTGCCCGGAGCGTAGCATATTGGCGAAAGCGGTCGACGATCTCGTTGAACAGGATCTGATAGCAGGTGATGGCCCCGATCACGA